>JAFUWR010000199.1 GCA_017471125.1 Clostridia bacterium
CTCAGCAGACTTCGTCCGCCCTCCGTCACCAGCTTCACCGCCGCGATCTTCTCCTCGCGACTGAACTCACTCCTGCGTCCCATTCCTTGCGGCCTCCTTTTGTGTTGGTCTTATTATACCACACTTTTCGCTTGTCCGCTCGTTCGGGGCCAGGACACTCGCTGCCGCGTACTAACCGTAACCCCCTTGCCTCCCCTGTCAGGGGAGGTGGCAGCCGAAGGCTGACGGAGAGGTCGTCACCCCCATCCCGACGAGAGCGAGGTATCTATGGCCGAAGAACGCCATCAGAAACGGCTTCAAAACACCCCCGGGTACTCCTGGTCCCTGTTCCCTGTTGCCTGTTCCCTGCTCCCTGTTCCCTCCCACGGGCGCTGAGGGCAGCGCCCCTACGGGATGATGCTGAAAAACGCGCGGGATGGCTGACGGCCATCCCGCGCTTCTGTCACATCGCCCTCGGCATCCCCGTCCGGCAGGGGATGTCCAGCGCGGCGAGGACCTCGTCGACGGCGCTGACGGGGGTGATCTCGAGGGCGTCGACCACCTCGGGGGCCACGTCCTTGAGGTCGTCCACGTTGTCCTTGGGGATGAACACCCGCTTCACGCCGCTGCGCTGGGCGGCCAGGAGCTTTTCGGGCAGGCCGCCGATGGGGTTCACGTCGCCCTGGAGGGAGACCTCGCCGGTCATGGCCACGGCCGGGGGCACGGCCGCGCCGGTGAGCAGCGACGCCAGCGCGGTGGTCAGCGTGATGCCGGCGGAGGGACCGTCCTTGGGCGTCGCGCCGTCGGGCACGTGGATGTGCAGGTCGCTGTCGTTGAGCGCCTGGGCCTCCTCGGGCAGCATGGCCTTCACCAGGCTGACAGCGATCTGGGCGGACTCCTTCATCACGTCGCCCAGCCGCCCCGTGACGGTGAGCTTGCCGCTGCCCTTGGTGAGCAGGGTCTGGATATACAGGATGTCGCCGCCCACGGGCGTCCACGCCAGCCCCGTGACGATGCCGGGCTTGGTCCGCTCCGGCACGTGCTTGCGGCGCACCGGGTGCATGTCCATATAGTCGGGCAGGTCGTCGGCGTCCACGGTCAGCGCCGCCGCGGGGTCCTCCACCAGCGCCACCGCCGCGGACCGGCACAGCTCGTCCATCCGCTTCTTGAGGCCGCGCACGCCCGCCTCACGGGTGTAGTCCTCGATGACCCGGTCGATGGCTTCGTCGGTCACGGTCAGCGCGCCCTCGGGGATGCCCACCGCCGCCACCGCCTTGGGCAGCAGGTGCTCCCGGGCGATCTTGTGCTTCTCGATGGGCGTGTAGCCCTGGAAGCGTATGACCTCCATGCGGTTCAAGAGCGGCTCCGGGATGGTGTCCAGCGTGTTGGCCGTGCAGATGAACAGCACGTCCGACAGGTCGAAGGGCACGTTCAGGTAGTGGTCGGTGAAGGAGAAGTTCTGCTCCGGGTCCAGCACCTCGAGCAGCGCCGAGGCCGGGTCGCCGTTGTAGGACTGGGAGAGCTTGTCCACCTCGTCCAGCACCATGACGGGGTCATTGGACCCACACTTGTGGATGCCGTCGATGATGCGGCCCGGCATGGCGCCGATGTAGGTGCGCCGGTGGCCGCGGATGTCGGCCTCGTCCCGGACGCCGCCCAGCGACACGCGCACGTACTCCCGGCCCAGGGCCTTGGCGATGGACTCGCCGATGGAGGTCTTGCCCGTGCCCGGCGCGCCGACGAAGCAGAGGATGGAGCCCGACTGCCTGCCGCGCAGCCGCATCACCGCGATCTGCTGCAATATGCGCTTCTTGACCTTGTCCAGCCCCGAGTGGTCGGCGTTCAGCGCGGCGCGGGCCGCGTCCATGCTGATCTCTCTGGCCTCGGCCTTCTTCCAGGGCAGGCTGGTCAGCAGGTCCAGCCAGTCGGTCAGCATGCCCGCCTCGGGGCTGTTGCTGCCCTCGCCCTTTAACCGGTTCAACACCTTGCGGCCCTCCTTGAGCGCCGCCTCGTTCATGCCGGCCTCCTCCAGCTTGAGCTCCAGCCGCCGGTGCTCGGAGACGTTCTCCGGGTGCATGGCGTCAAGCTCCTTTTGCAGGTACTCGATCTGCTTCTTGATGGCGGACTCCCGGTACAGCTTCTCGTGGTCCTCCTGCTGGGCGGACTGGGCCGCGGACTGCACGTCCACCAGCTCCAGGCCCTCCAACAGGATGCGCTCCAGCCCGTCGAACCGGGCGCGGAGGCTGTCCTCCCGAAGCAGCGCGTAGCGCTCCTCCGCCGTGGCCGACAGCCAGGGCGACATCGCCGCGCCCACCGTCCACAGGCTGTCCCAGTGGGCGGCGAAATTGCGCAGCATGCCCTCCCACTGCTTGCCCTTGGCGAAGGAGAGGATGCGGTCCTTGACCTCCGTCAGCCGACGGTCGGCCTCGCCAGCGTCCAGGTCGTCGGTGTCCGGGCGGCGGGAGACTGTCATGCTGATGCTCCGGTCGCGCAGCACCGCCACCTCCTCGATGTTCACCCGGTTTTGCAGGTCGATGGCCATGAAGCCGCTCTGGTCGATCTCGGCCACGCTGCCCGCCAAGCCCACGGGATAGAAGCTCTCCGCCGTCAGCGCGGCGCGGGACTGGTTCTCCCGCTGCATCAGCAGCGTCACCCGCTCTCCCGCCACCGGCGCGCGCCCGGAGCGCTCTTGATAGGCCGCCGTCCGAAGCCACAGCTTCGCCCCCGGCAGCGCGATGATGTTATATACAGGCAGTACAGACATATGCACACCTCCGCGATACATTTCCTTGACATGTGTCAAGTTTAGTATATGATACAATATGCCTTGACATTTGTCCAGTCTTTTGCTATAATATTTACAAATAAGGGAGTAGGCAGTAGGGAGTAGGAAGTAGGACACTGCCTCCGGCATCACAGGAGAGAACACTATGTATTGTGGCAGCAACAAGACGGCGCTCCAATCCCAGCGGCAGATCGCGGAGGCGATGATGCGCCTGATCCAGGAGAAGCCCTACCAGCAGATCACCGTCAGCGAGCTCTGCCGGGAAGCGGGCACCTCCCGGCAGACCTTTTACAGCCTGTTCACCAGCCGGGAGAACGTGGTGGTGTTCACGCTCCAGACCCGGTACTGCACGCTGTCCGTGTCCCAGCCGGAGGACCACGGGCTGCGGCAGCTCTGCCGGGGGTACAGCGAATACCTGCTGGCCAACCAGCGGCTCATACGGCTGCTGGTGGAGAACCGCATCGACTACCTGCTCTACGACAGCTTCTTCGAGGCCTTGAACGGCTGCGAGTGCTTCCTCGCCGCCGCCGACCCCTGCACCCGGCGCTACGCCGCCAGCTTCTACGCCGGCGGGGTGTCCTGCGTCGCCCGGCAGTACGCCCAGGAGAATTGCGCCGCCTCCGCCAAGGAGCTGGAGGAGCTGCTGATGACGCTGTTCACGGGGAGCCTGTTCAGGTAAAAAACGGCAAAAGCATCGCGCCGCCCGAATCTCGGGCGGCGCGTCGTCGTCATGGTCTACTTGAGCAGTTCCAGCTCCATCTCGAGCTCGTGCTCGGTGAAGCCGTTCTCGGTGAGGTTGCCGTCGGCGTCGAAGTTATAGCGATAGACCTTGAGCTTGACCTTCTGGCCGGCCTCGCACTTGTCGATGGCGCTGACCACGTCGCTGGCGGAGCGGACGCGGGTGTCGTTGACCTCGGCGATGATGTCGTTGACCAGCAGCCCGGCCTTTTCGGCGGGGGCGTTGGGCTCCACGGTGACCACCTGCGCGCCGGCGGGCGGGAAGCGCCGCATGGGCTCCTCGGGGCCGTCGAAGGACACCACGGTGACGCCCATGCGCGGCCGGACCACGTTGCCGTTGTCGATCAGCTGGTCGATGTAGTCCTCCACGGCGCTGATGGGGATGCAGAAGCTCATGCCCTCGAAGGCGTCGTAGTAGGAAACGCCGAACTTCATGGTGGGGATGCCCACCAGCTCGCCCTTGGCGTTGAGCAGCGCGCCGCCGGAGTTGCCGGAGTTGATGGGCGCGTCGGTCTGGATGACGTTGATGGCCCGGGAGAAGTTGCCGGCGTTGATGTCCTCGCGCTGGAGGCCGGAGATGATGCCCGCGGTGACGGTGCCGTAGAGAATCTGGCGGGCGGTGCCGGGATTGCCGATGCAGATGGCCAGCTCGCCGATGCGCAGCTTGTCTGAGTCGCCCAGCGGGATGGGCTCCACGCCCTCGGGCGCGGCGTCCTCGAAGCGCATGACGGCGATGTCGGTGCCGTCGTCGTAGCCCACCAGCTCGATGTCCATCTCGGTGCCGTCCAGCCACAGGGCGCTGAACACGTCGCCGTCCTTGACGATGTGGTAGTTGGTCAGCAGGTAGCCGCCCGTGCCGTCCTCGTCCTCGCGGATGAAGGTGGCGGAGCCGTAGAAGGCGGGATCGACCGACGCCTCGCGGGTGGTGGCGTCCCAGCTCTCCACGGAGGCGGTGATGTCCACGATGGCCGGGCGGCAGCGCTCGACGATGTCGGGGATGGGGTTCGAGGCGGAATAGATGATGTCGTAGGTGGTGGTCTCCGCCTCGGCAGGCTCCGCCGCGGCGGGCTCCGCCATGCCGGGCATCGCGCCCAGCAGCATCAGCGCCGACGCGAGGGCCAGCGCCTGGCGGAAGGTCGTCTTGATCTTCATATCGAAACTCCTTTTCATTGAAGGTTTGGTTCTATTATAGCGCTTTGGGCGCGGGACGCAAGGGTGAAAATGTGATTTTAGTGTGGAGTGTGAAGAGTGAAGAGTGGAGTTATGGTGGAAATCCTTCGGATTTCTTTTTATTGAAAGCCCGACGGGAACGTACAGAGATCGGTCGCCGTTATTGAATAAAAGCAGATCCGAAGGATCTGGACCTGAACTCCACACTCCACACTCCACTCTCAACTCTGATCCGCGTCAGCGGATGGAAGCGTAAAATCGAACGCGGTGTCGCCGGGGACGCTTGAGACGGTGATGGCGGAGCCGTGCTGGTTCATGATGCGCTGGCAGATGGACAGCCCCAGCCCGGTGCCGCCGCCGGCGGTGTGGGCCTTGTCGGCCTTGTAGAAGCGCTCGAAGATGTAGGGCAGGTCGGTCTCGGCGATGACGGGCCCGTTGTTGCGGATGGAGACCCGCACGTCCTTCCCCTCCCGGGCGGTGCGCAGGGTCAGCCGCCCCGCGCCGTCGGCGTCCATGAACTTGACGGCGTTGTCCACGATGTTGGTGACCACCTGGCTGACGCGGCTGGCGTCGCCCATGACCATCAGCGGGTCGTCGGCCAGCGCCACGTCCACCTCGATGCGCTTCTCGTCGATGCGGCCCTCGAAGTTGATGAGCGTGCGGCGGATGAGCTCATTGAGGTCGAACGGCGCGAGGTTCAGCGGGAACTTGCCCGACTCCAGCCGGGACAGGTCCAACAGGTCCCTGACCAGGTCCGTCAGCCGCGTGGTCTCGTCCATCACCACGCCCAGATACTTCGGCGTGTCCTCCTGGGGGATGGTGCCGTCCAGCATGGCCTGCACATAGCCGCGCATGGACGTGAGCGGGCTTCGCAATTCGTGGGACACGTTCGCCACGAAGCTGCGCCGGGAGTCCTCCATGCGGTTCAGCTCCGCGGCCATGCGGTTGATGGAGTCGCCCAGCTCCTGGAGCTCGCCGCCGCAGTTGACGTTGACGCGCCGGGTCAGGTCGCCCTTGGTGAACTCGGCCACGGCGGACTTGATCTCCCGAAGCGGCCTTATCTGGCTCTGGGCCAGGAAGAAGGCCAGCACCGCGCCCACCAGCAGCGCCAGCAGCGCCTCGGGGATGATCTGCCGCGCCACGGTCCGAAAGCCGATGCGCAGCTCCTTCATGGGGATGTGCAGGAGCACCGCGCCCACCACGATGGCGTCGTCGTACCACCAGGGCACGCCGATGGTGACGATCTGGTCGCCCAACTCCGGGAACAGGCCGGTGACGCGGATCTCCTCGCCGGTCTGGATGGCCGAGAGCTGCTCCTTCACCGCCTCGGTGGCGATGGACTCGGAGGTGTTCCAGCTGCTGTCCAGGTACTGGACGGTGCCGGAATCGTAGCTGACGATCCAGATGTCGGCGTTGTAGCGCTGGTAGATGTCCCTTATCTTATTTAAGATGATGGGCTTCATGGTGACGTTGCGCTGAACGTAGCTCAGCTGCGACAGGTTCGCCATGTAGTCCGCCACCTCCTGGGCTTGGAGGCGGACCTCCCGCTCATAGCTCTCCTGCTGCACCTGCTGGCGGGCGGCCACCAGGACGCTTGAGAAGATGACTATGGTGACCAGCAGCGCCGCCACGATGACGCTGTACGTGCGCCAGAACAGCCCGCCCTTCATATCGGCATCACTTCACTTCAAATTTGTAGCCGACGCCCCAGACGGTCTTGATCTGCCAGCCCATCTGCTCGCCGCCCTCGAGCTTTTCCCGCAGGCGCTTGACGTGCACGTCCACCGTCCGGGAATCCCCGAAGTAATCGTAGCCCCATACCTGCTCCAGAAGCTGCTCCCGGGTGAACACCTGGTTCGGGTGGCTCGCCAGGAAGTGCAGAAGCTCCAGCTCCTTGGGCGGCATCTCCAGCTCCCGCCCCATCAGGTTCACGGAATACTGGGAGATGTTCACCGTCAACCCCGGGAAGGACAGCGCCTTGTTGTCCGACGCCTGCTCGGGTTGCTGGAAGCGCCTGAGCACCGCCTTGATGCGGGCCACCAGCTCCTTCATGTCGAAGGGCTTCACGATGTAGTCGTCCGCGCCCAGCTCCAGGCCCAGCACCTTGTCGAAGGTCTCGTCCTTGGCCGTCAGCATGATGATGGGGATGTTCGAGGTCTTGCGCACCTCCCGGCACACCTGCCAGCCGTCCATCCCCGGCAGCATCAGATCCAGCAGCATCAGGTTCGGCGGCGACTGCTTGAACAGCTTCAGCGCCGCGTCCCCGCGGTCCGCCATCGAGACCTCGAAGCCCTCCTTCTCCAAATACAGGTTCACGAGCTGCCGGATGTTCGGGTCGTCGTCCACCAGCAGTATCTTCGTCTTTAACATGGTCTCATCCCCCTGTCCGGGTCATCATAGCACATGGGTGTGAATGGGTCGTGAACAAAGTGTGACCCATTGATTATTTCATCGTCACCACGGTCACGCCGTCCTCGCCCTCGCCGTACCTGCCCAGCCGGAACTCCTTGACGGCGGGGTTTTTCTTGAGCGCGGCCTGTATGCCGCTGCGGAGGGTGCCGATGCCCTTGCCGTGGATGATGAACACCTGCCTCAGCTTATTGAGCATGGCCCCGTCGAGGAACATGTCCACGGCCAGCAGCGCCTCGTCGAGGCTCATGCCGCGCACGTCGCACTCGGTCTCCACGTCCCGGGCGGACACGTTGACCCGCGTGCCGCTGCCGCTGCCCCTGCCCGCGGGCTGTCGGCCCTTCTTCTCGGGGGCGTCGGGCTTGGCGGTCCGCATGTCGGCGATGTTGGCCTTCAATTTGAGCGCGCCCGCCTGCACGGTGCACTCGCCCCGGGCGTCGGGCGCGGTCAGCACGGTGGCCTTGGTGTTCAGGTTCACGAGCAGCACCGTGTCGCCGGCCTTCAAGGACGTGGGCACGCTGCCCGCCTCGCCGGGGGCGATCCTTTCGGAATTGTCGTCGATGGCGTCCTGGAGCTTGGCGCGCATGGCGTGCAGCTCGTGCTCCTTGACGCCGGTGTTCCGCTGCCTCTTGAGGTCGGCGATGATCTGCTCCGACTCCCGTTGCGCCTTTTGCAGCACCTTCCGCGCCTCGTCCCTGGCCTTGCGCAGCTCGGTCTCCCGCCGCGCGGCCAGCTCCTTTTGCAGGCGCTCGGCCTCGTCCCGCAGCTTCGTGGTCTCCCGGTGGACCTCCTCGGCCAACTGCCGCTCCTTCTCGGCGATCTGCCGGTGGTACTCGGCGTTGGCGATGACATCCTCGAACCGCACGGCGTCCTTGCTCAGCCGCTTGGAGGCGTCGTCGATCAGGAACTCCGGCAGGCCCAGCTTGCGGCTGATCTCGAAGGCGTTGGACTTGCCGGGCACGCCGATGGACAGCCGGTAGGTGGGCCGCAGGGTCTCCACGTTGAACTCCACCGAGGCGTTCTCCACCCCCGGCGTGCCCAGGGCGAACGCCTTCAATTCGCTGTAATGGGTGGTGGCCATGGTGGTGACCTTCATGCCCAGCAGGTGGTTCAGGATCGCCATCGCCAGCGCCGCGCCCTCGGTGGGGTCGGTGCCCGCGCCCAGCTCGTCGAACAGCGCAAGGGACCGGGGCGTGACGTTGTTCAATATGGCCACGATGTTGGTCATGTGGGACGAGAAGGTGGACAGCGACTGCTCGATGGACTGCTCGTCGCCGATGTCGGCGAACACCTCGTCGAAGATCGCAAGCTCCGAGCCGTAGGCCGCGGGCACCTGGAGGCCCGCCTGCGCCATCAGCGACAGCAGGCCCACGGTCTTGAGCGTCACGGTCTTGCCGCCGGTGTTGGGGCCGGTGATGACCAGCGTCGTGAAGTCCTCGCCCAGCCACAGCGTGGACGGCACCACCTTCTGCGGGTCGATCAGCGGGTGCCGCGCCTGTAAAAGCCGCACATGCCCCGCGGTGTTCAGCTTCGGCGGCACGGCGTTCATCTGCCGTCCCAGCGCGGCCTTGGCGAAGATGACGTCCAACTGGGAGAGCAGGCCGTGGTTGTGCTCGATCAGCTCCGCGTCCGGCGCGATGCGGTCGGAGAACTCGCCCAGGATGCGCTCGATCTCGTTGTGCTCCTTGATGGTCCACTGCTTGAGCTCGTTGCCCGCCTCCACCACGGCCATCGGCTCGATGAACAGCGTGGAGCCGGTGCCCGACTGGTCATGGACGATGCCGGGGACGCTGCTCCGGCACTCGGCCTTCACCGGCACCACGTAGCGCCCGTTGCGCTGGGTGACGATGGCGTCCATCAGGTACTTCTGCATGGTCGAGGAGCGGATGATCGCGTTCAGCTTCTCCCGCACGCGCTCGTTCAAGAGCCGCATCTGCCGCCGGATGTTGCTAAGCTCCGGACTGGCGTGGTCGCTGATCTCGTCCTCGGAGATGATGGCGTCGAAGATCTCCTCCTCCAGCGAGCGGTTCGTCGCCAGCCGGGAGCCCATCTCCGTCAGGTTCGGCGTGTCCTCCCGGTCCGTCACCAGCGCCGACCGCACGATCCGCGCGGCCTTCAGGGCGTCCGCCACCTGCAAGAGCGCCTTGGGCGACAGCGTGCCGCCGGCCTTGGCCAGCTTGAGATAGGGCCGCACGTCGGTGAAGTGGGCCATGGGGTTGCCGCCGCAGTAGGCGAATATGGAGGACGCCTCCTCCGTCTGCGCCTGCCACAGGCCCACCGTGGCCGGGTCCCCCGAGGGGCGCAGCGCCCGCGCCGCGGCCTGCCCCGGCTCCGTGGAGCACAGCGCGGCCAGCATGTCCAGTATCTTGTTGAATTCCAGTACGCGAAGATCACGCTCGTTCATAGCTATTCAACACCTCTGAAGAAATGTCCCGTGGTGGTGTCCATTTTGTCGACGACGTCCCATTCGGGCAGCGCCCGGAAGTCCCGGCCGTCCAGCGCGGCGCGGTAGACCCTGACGATGGCCTCCACCGGCCCGCCGCCTTGCAGCAGCAGCCGCCAGCCGGAGGCCTTGGGAAGCCTGTCCAGCCTGCGCAGCGGCATCAGCGGCACCGAGTTCAAGACCTGTATCACGCAGCCGCCGTCCATCGCCACGCGACGCAGCGGGAACGCCGCGCCCTTGCGGTCGACGAGGGCCCGGCCGTTGAGCCGCTCGTCGGGCTTGCATGTGTCGCACCAGCGGCAGTCCGCGTGCTTCCCCGGCATGCCCCTGGCCGCCCGCAGGGGACAGTGCCGCAGCCGCATCAGCGGGATACGTCCCCATGTGACGATATTGGTTTTCCCGCGCAGGTCCGCGATCTGGGCCGCGGTCAGCTCCACGGACGGGGTGACCGTTTCCACGCCCCACGCCTCCAACTGTTCGACGGTCAGGTCGTTGGCGGCGTTCAGCATGTAGCCGCCGGTCAGCCGTCCCGGCCATTTCAGGGCGAAGTGGCCGACGTTGGCGACGATGGTCTCCGTTATCCTGTCGGCGTTGGCGTTAGCCCATTGGTTCAGCCTGTCCAGCGCCTCGGCGGTCAGCACCGCGGGCACGGCCAGGGCGAAGCGCTCGGGCAGTTCGGCGGCGTCGAGCTGCCGCAGGTCGTCCGGGCAGTACACCGCCGCGTCCGCGCCATTGGCCAGTGCCCGCCGCAGCGCGTCGGCGTCGCCGGACTGGGCATAGAGAAGGGGCTTACCGTCGTTCGCCCCGCGGATGACGGGCGTTTCGACATCATGGGTCGCCCGCGTGACGGCGGTGTAGTGCTCCTCCAACGACGCCAGCGCATCGCGCCGCAGGGCGTTCAGCGCCGAGGCCGGGACGAAGGCGTCCGGGTCGGCGTCGATGTCCACCGCCGCGGCCCGCCATGCCGTGCCGCCGGTCTTGGTGAGCTGCTGCCACGCCCGGTCGGGGTCGAAGGGCTTGCTTTTCGCTGCCTGCACCACATCGCCCGCGACTTCGGCGGCATAGGTCCCGTCGGAGGCCGTCAGCCGCGCCGCCTCGCCCACATGCAGGGCGGCTTTCAATGTCACGTCCCGCTGTCGGCGCTCGACCTCGAAGCTGTCCCGGGCGTCCTTCATCTGCCGCGCGCTGACCAGCCGCACCAGCGCGTCGCCCTTTTGCGCCTTGGCGCACGCGACGCTTTCCCCCGCCGCGCCGGACAGCTTCACGGGGATGTCCTCCTGGCCCCGGCGCAGGACCAGCGCGTCCGTGGCGTCGATGTCCGCGTCAAGCGCGATTTTCCCCGGTCGGCGGCAGGCGCCCGCCGCCACGCCCAGGTGGTTGGGCCGGTCGGGGAACATCAGCGCGTCCTCCCGGACGCCCGCGCCGTAGCCCCGGGTGAAGCCGCCCCGGTTGAACATCTGCCGAAGGTCGTCCCGGGCCGCGGCGGTATCGAAGGGCAGGCCGTCATAGAGCGCGTCCAGCGCCCGCCGGTACGCCGCCACGGTGACGGCCACGTACTCGGCCCGCTTGAGCCGCCCCTCGATCTTGAGGCTCGCGACCCCCGCGTCCCGGAGCCGCGCCATGTCGTCGATGCCGCACAGGTCCCTGGTGGAC
>JAFUWR010000200.1 GCA_017471125.1 Clostridia bacterium
GAGGACCGGGATGGACGCACCTCTGGTGCAACAGTTGTCGTGCCAACGGCATAGCTGGGAAGCGAAGTGCGGACGGGATAAACGCTGAAGGCATCTAAGCGTGAAGCCCCCCTGGAGAATAGAATTGCCACTGTATAAAGCAGGTAAGACCCCTTGAAGACGACAAGGTAGATAGGTCATCGGTGGAAGTGCGGTAACGTATGGAGCTTGATGATACTAATAGGTCGAGGGCTTGATCTAAGAGAAGGGATTAGGGAGTAGGCAGTAGGGAGTAGGGAAGCGCGGAGCGAACCGAAAGGTGAGCGTACAAGCGGAACGAAACAGAGACTGCTGAAACTGAAACCGAAGCCAGTGGTTTGTGTGAGAAGTAGAGAGAAGTTTCGAGCGTGAAATGAGGTCATGGTCAGACCGAGTGGAACGCAAGCCTGTGCGGTTTTGAGGGTGCGGAGAAAAGCTGAAGCCGAGAAGGTGCAAGGAAGTCGGGAGGCAAATAGCCGAACCGACGGTACCAGAAAGGCGGCAGCAAAAGGTACTCGCACTGCGAGTTTCCGGTGACAATAGCCTGAGGGATCCACCTGTTCCCATCCCGAACACAGAAGTTAAGCCTCAGCACGCTGATAGTACTTGGCTGGAAACGGCCCGGTAGGGTAGGTCGTCGCCGGATCCAATAGAGCTCATCCAATTGGGTGGGCTCTTTTCTTGTGCAGATGTTCGTGGGGGATGGAGCAAATAGGGCAGACGGAGCGCTTGGGGACCTCATCCGTCTCGACCTGCGGTCGATCCACCTTCCCCTGAAGGGGAAGGCAACGGGCGCCGAAACGGCGCCCCTACGGAGAACGATAAGGGGAACGACCTCTCCGCCGACTTCGTCGGCACCTCCCCTGGGAGGGGAGGCAAGACGGGAAACGAAGCCTCTACGGGAAAACATATGGGGAGGGCGAAATCGACATAAATCAATATAATAGGAAATTGAATCTACAATTCACGCAAAAGCCACAATTCGGCGGGGGCGGGAGTATTGACATATATTGTCAATGTGGTAATATAATAGACATAAGATGATAATAAATTAAGGTGGGTAAAAAGTATGCTTAGAATGAAGTGGTTGATCTGCCTGGCGCTGGCGGCGTGCCTATGCTGCGTGTCGCTGTTTGCGCTGGCGGAGGACATGGACGGCTGGGCGGCGGAAGCGCCGGTGCCGGAGCTCGGGCCCATCGACCTGACGGACGACGAGCTGGTCATCGAGGCGATGCCGCTGGACCTGTTCCTGGAGGGCGAAGCTATCGCGCCCATGGCGGCGGCGGCCACGGAGGTCTTCCCGGACGAGGTGTTCTGTCGGTACGTGGTGGACAGCTTCGACTTGAACGGCGACGGCGCGATCTCCAGCGCGGAGGCCAAGAAGGTCAAGACCATCGACGTGACGGGCCTGGGCGTGGCGAGCCTGGAGGGCATCGCGCAGTTCACGAAGCTGACGACCCTGCTGTGCGCGGACAACCTGATCTCGGCGCTCGACGTGTCGGGAAACAAGTCCCTGACCACGCTGCTGTGCGACGAGAACCCCATCGAGGCGCTGGAGTTCGGCAAGAACACCACGCTGTCCAAGTATGTCAAGTCCTCCGTGCCCAAGATGGGCGAGGGCTGCGTCTACTATGAGAAGAAGAGCGGCAAGAACGTGAACGTGGTGCTGAGCGTGCCGGACACGGCGCGGGTCACCGTCAAGGACGAGGTGTACTACGATCCCGAGGAGGAGCTGGTGCTGACCGACGACGAGTTGACCGTGGGCGTCAAGCAGAAGTTCAGCATCCTCTCCGAGGAGACCGGCTACAACATCGCCTACCTGACCTTCGAGACCTCCGACAAGAAGGTCGCCACCGTCACCAAGAAGGGCATGGTCACCGCCGTCAAGGGCGGCGAGGCCACCATTACTGTCACGGCCTTCGACGGCACCGTGGCCGAGTGCGCGCTGACCGTCATCCCCGCCCCCACCAAGGTGACGCTGCCGGTCAAGAAGCTGACCCTGGGCGTGGGCGAGACGTATGCGCTCGAGCCGACCTTCCAGCCCGAGAACTGCCAAAAGACCTACACCTGGAAGTCCAACAAGGAGCAGTACGCCACGGTGGAGGACGGCGTGGTGACCGGCGTCGCCCCGGGCAAGGCCAACATCACCATCAAGACCTTCAACAGCAAGTCCGCCACCTGCGCGGTGACCGTCATGGCGGCGCCCGAGACCATCACGCTGAACGCCGAGACGCTGGGCCTGATGCAGTACCAGACCTATGCGCTCAAGGCCACGCTGAACAAGGGCGCGGGCGGCACGATGACGATGTACAGCGACGCCCCCGACATCGTGGACGTGGACCCCGCCACCGGCGTCCTGACGGCCAACGGCCTGGGCGAGACCACCATCCGGGTCGAGACCTACAACGGCGTCACCGCCGCCTGCGCGGTGAGCGTGATGCCCGGCCCGGCGTCCATCGTGCTGAGCGACGACGCGCTGTCCATGGTCGTGGGCAGCACCCATGACCTTGAGCCCGTGGCGCTGACCGACGACGGGCAGGACGTCAGCAAGGTGCTGGCGTACAAGAGCTCCAACGAGAAGGTCGTGTCCGTGTCCAACACCGGCGAGCTCACCGCCAACAAGGCCGGCACCGTGACCATCACCGTCAGCGCCGCCAACGGCAAGGTCGCCACCTGCAAGGTGACCGTGGGCAAGGCCCCGACCTCCATCTCCCTGAGCCGCAAGACGCTGAAGCTCAAGTACGACCCCGAGGCGCAACTGGGCGACGAGGCCGAGATCAAGGCCACCATGAACAGCGGCGCGGTGTCCGTCATCACCTTTGAGAGCGACGACCCGTCCGTGGTGGCGCTCGAGCAGACCGGCGCGGCCGTGGCCACGCTGATCGCCAGGGACATCGGCACCGCCACCATCACCGCCACCACCTCCAACGGCAAGGTGGCCACCTGCGCGGTGACCGTCGTGGACGGCACCGCCAAGGCCGACCCCTACGGCAACGGCGTCATCGTCGTGGCCCACCGCGGCGGCCTGTCCGGCGGCCCGGAGAACACCCTCAAGGCGTTCAGGAGCAGCGCCTCCTACGGCGCGGACATGATCGAGCTGGACGTCCGCACCACCAAGGACGGCATACTGGTCATCAACCACGACCCGAAGATCGGCGGCAAGACCATCAAGAGCACCAAGTACGCCGACCTGCTCAAGAAGAAGTCCAACCTGTGCACCTTCGACGAGGCGCTGGACGTGATCTACGACAGCGGCCTGCTGCTCCAGGTGGAGCTCAAGGACACCGCCGACGTGACCAAGACCGTCGCCGCCGTCCGCGCCCACGACATGGAGGACCGGGTGTACTACATCTCCTTCGAGAAGAGCCTGCTGCGGCAGGTGCGCAAGCTCGAGCCCGACGCGCGGCTGGGATTCATCTTCATGGATTCCGTGCCCTCCAAGCTGGACGACTTCATCGACGAGCTGGACATTTCCGCGCTGATGGTGCATTACAAGCTGCTCAGCCAGAAGCGGCTGGACGATTGGCACGCCCAGGGCCTGCTCATCAACGTCTGGACCATCAATAGTTCCAGCGAGTGCAAGTACTGGATCGACATGGGCGTCGATTTCATCACCAGCAACTACCCCGAGTATGCCGATCGGGTGAGGAACTGAGGCCACAGCAAAACGGAGCCTGTCATAGCGACAGGCTCCGTTTTGCTGTGGCAACAGGGAACAGGGGGACGACCTCATCCGGCGCTTCGCGCCACCTTCCCCTGAAGGGGAAGGCTTTTGGCGACGTTCCCCCTTGCCTTCCCCTTTAGGGGAAGGTGGCAGCCACGAAGTGGCTGACGGATGAGGTCGTCAATTCTCAATTCTCAATTCTCATACTACTCTTCATCTAAAAAGCAACTAACAATCCATCGTCTGAGAGTGATACTTTTAATCACGTCATGAGTAAGATCATTGATAGTATCGCAC
>JAFUWR010000201.1 GCA_017471125.1 Clostridia bacterium
CGAGGCCCATGCGATCCAGCTCGTCCTTGTTGACCATGAAGCCCAGGATGCCGGTATAGATGCCATACCAGTAGCCGTTGGGGTCCTTGTAGATGTCCTTGGACAGGTGCGCGGCGTTCACCGGCGCGTAGCTGTTGTCCAGCAGGCCCTTGGCCGCGGCGTCGTCGTAGGGATTGTTGGTGCCGCCGAACCAGACGTCCGCGGAGGGGTTGCCGTTCTCCTCCTCGATCTTGGTCGGGACCTCGCCGGTGGACAGGCGCTGATACTGGGTCTTGATGCCGTAGAGCTCGGAGAAGTGCTGGGTCGCGGCGGCGAGGTATTCCTCCTCGCAGGAGCCGTAGACCACCAGCTCGCCCTCCTCCTGGGCGGCGGCGATCAGGTCCGCGTCGATCTCCTCCGCGAAGGCGGAGCAGCAGGCCAGCGCCATCAGGGCGGCCAGCAGTATGGCAAGCAGTTTCTTCATGACAAGAAGCCTCCTTTTGTGTTAGGAATTAACCACCACTTATTATAGTGTTTACGAGGCCGTTTGTCAAGGGATTGTTAAAATATTTGATAACGGTATAACGAACTCACACCTCTACCGCGATGTTCCTCTCCCGCATCCAGCGGTTCACCTGCCAGAGGTAGCCCAGCAGCTGCGCCCCGGCCATCAGCTGCCCGAACCAGGGCGTGGCCGCAGGGTCCATGTCGCCCCGGGCGATCTCCGCCACCCTCTCCCGGTCGAGAAGAGTGAAGATCGGGGCCTCGGCGTCCATCGTCAGGCGAAGCGCCGTCTGCCGGATGATCTGGGCGTACTGGGGGCTGCACGTCTTGGGATAGGGGCTCTTGGTGCGGCGCAGGAGCTTTTCGGGCAGCAGGTCCTTCACCGCCTCCCGGAAAAGCCCCTTCTCCTGCCCGCCCATGAACTTCATCTCCCAGGGCACGTTGTAGACGTACTCGGCCAGCCGCGGGTCGCACAGCGGGGTCAGCACCCGCACGCCCGCGCCCTCGCACATGCGGACGGCTCGCTCCTGGAGGTTGGTCATGAAGTAATCGAAGCACAGCTTCTGCATGATCTTCATGCGGCGCTCCTTGGGGTCGCAGGGGTGGTCAGGCTCCGCCTGCCGCACGCGCTGGGCGTACAGGTCCTTCACGTATTCGGTCAGCTTCAATCGCTCGCGCAACTCGGGCTTCAGGAGCGACTCCCGCAGTTCCATCGACCCCGACCAGGGGAACACGTCGCCCAGCGCGGCCTCTCCCCGGAACCAGGGGTAGCCGCAGAACACCTCGTCGCCGCACTCGCCGGAGACCACGTTGCGAGCGTACCGGGCGATGTCCCGGGAGAACAGCAGCAGCGACGTGTCGATGTCCGCCATGCCGGGGAAGCCCCGCAGCGACACCGCCCGGCCCAGCGCCGAGGCCAAACTCTGGCTGTCCAGCACCACCGTGCGGTGCTGGGTGTGGCAGGCGCGGGCGGCGAGCTGGACATACGGCGCGTCCATCTCCGGGCGGAAGGCGTTGGCACGGAAGTCCCGGTCGTTGTCCTGGTAGTCCACGGAAAAGCTCATGACGCCGTCCCGCCGACGGGCGAGCAGCGCCGTCAGCGCCGTGCTGTCCAGCCCGCCCGAGAGCATCACCGCCGGGTTCAGCCCCGCGACGTCGTCCACCGCCTGCTCGAGGAGGCCGCGCACCGTGTCGATTGTAGTCCGTTCGTCGTCCTCGTGGGGACGGGAGGTCATCTCGAAATACCGGTCCACGCGCAGGCGCTCCCCCTCCAATATGAGGGCGCACCCCGGCTCCAGCATGGCGATGTCGCGGATGAACGTCCGCCCCGGCGTCCGGGCGGGGCCGAGGCCGAACAGCTCCCGCAGGCCGTCCAAGTCCATCACCGGCTCCGCGGCGGCGTTCTTGAGCAGCGTGTCCGGGTGGTCGGCGAAGGCCAGCTTGTCCCCGCGCCGGGCGTAGAACACCGGCTGCTCGCCCATGCGGTCCCGGGAGAGCACCATGCTGTCCCCCGCCGCGTCCATCACGCAGGTGACCACCGTGCCCTCCATGTGGCGCGGGTAGTCGGTGCCCCACTTCCTGTACGCCCGAAGCGCCAGCCACGCCGGTTCCGCGTCGGCGGGACAGTCCAGCGCCGCGGCCAGCGCCCGCCTATCGCACAGTCGGCCGAAGGTCATGGCGATCAGCCCGTCCTCGCTGGCCGACCCGTAGGCGCACAGCATCATCCGCCCCTTGGACACGCAGGGCGCGTCGCAGATGGAGCCGTTGCGCTGCACATAGTCCTGATGGTATACGCCAAACCAATTCATGCGATCACTCCTCATCTGGTCATATGCCATCCTATGAAAATTCGACGAGGTCCATGCAGGGACTTGTGTTCATTCGTCAGGATATGTTATAATAGAAGCCAAGGAGTGACGCGCGATGAAGCTGACGATATTGGGAAACAACGGCCCCTACCCCGTCCCGGGTGGGGCGTGCTCGGGCTACCTGCTGGAGAGCGATTCCGGCGACACCACGATACTGATCGACTGCGGCACGGGCGTGCTGGCGAACCTTATGAACGCCGACGCGCTGGACCGGCTGGACGCGGTGGTGCTGACCCACCTGCACTACGACCACATGTCCGACCTGCTGCCCATGCAGTACGCGATACAGTTCCACCCCCGGAAGCACCCGCTGCCGGTCTACGCGCCCATGTCGCCGGAGCCGGTGCGGGCGCTGCTGGACGCCCCCTGCTACGACCTGTGGCCCGCGAAGGACGTGACCGTCGGCGAGATGCGCGTGTCCTTCAACCCCGCCCGCCATCCCGTGGAGACCAACGCCGTGGCCGTCCAGTGCGACGGGGCGCGCTTCGTGTTCACCGGCGACTCCAACACCGACGCGCTGCTGGAGCTGTTCTGCGAGGGCGCTAACCTGCTGCTGGCCGACGCAGGCCTGTCCGAAGCGGACTGGAAGCCCACCGCGCCCCATTTCTCGGCGGCGCTGTGCGGCAAGCTGGCCCACGACGCTCACTGTCAGCGGCTGCTGCTGACCCACTTCAACCCGAAGTACGACCCCGCCGACCTGCTGGACGAGGCGCGTCGGCACTTCCCCGCCGCCGAGCTTGCGCGGATCGGCGACGCGCACTACATCTGATCCATGGATGCCTGGCGGGACGGCTTCGCGGCGCGGCAGTTGCGCGCGCGTCC
>JAFUWR010000020.1 GCA_017471125.1 Clostridia bacterium
CGCACGCGGCTGGCAGCCTCGTCGATCAGGTCGATGGCCTTGTCCGGCAGGAAGCGGTCGGAGATATAGCGGTCGGACAGGTACACCGCCGCGACGATGGCCACGTCGGTGATGCGCACGCGGTGGTGCGCCTCGTAGCGGTCGCGCAGGCCCAGAAGGATCTGCACGGATTCCTCCTTGGTGGGCTCGCCCACCATCACGGGCTGGAAGCGGCGCTCCAGCGCGGCGTCCTTTTCGATGTGCTTGTGGTATTCGTTCAGCGTGGTCGCGCCGATGCACTGCATCTCGCCCCGGGCCAGCGCGGGCTTGAGTATGTTCGCCGCGTCGATCGCGCCTTCGGAAGCGCCGGCGCCGCAGATGGTGTGTAGCTCGTCGATGAACAGTATCACGTTGCCGGCCTTCTTGATCTCGGCCATGGCGTTCTTCAGCCGCTCCTCGAACTCTCCGCGGTACTTGGCCCCGGCCAGCATGCTCGCCAGGTCCAGCGCCACCACGCGCTTGCCGCGCAGGATCTCCGGGATGTTGCCCTCCACGATCAGCTGCGCCAGCCCCTCCACGATGGCGGACTTGCCCACCCCCGGCTCGCCGATGAGCACGGGGTTGTTCTTCCTGCGGCGGGACAGTATCTGCACGATGCGCTCGATCTCGTTGGCGCGGCCCACCACCGGGTCCAGCTCACCCGCCCGGGCGGCGCTGGTGAGGTCGTGGGAGAACTGGTTGAGCGTGGGCGTGTCGGCGGCCTGGGCCTCCGTGACCGCGGCCTGGGGATCGTCCGCGCCGGTCAGCACCCGCAGAAGCTCGTCCCTGGCCTTGGACAGGTCGAGGCCCATTTTTAACAATACGTGGGCCGCGACGCCCTCGCGCTCCCGCATCAGCGCCAGCAGGATGTGCTCGGTGGAGACGTAGTTTTGCTTTAATTCCCGCGCCTCCCGCATGCTCTGCTCCAGCACCTTTTTCGTCCGCGGGGTGTAGACCATCTGCTTGCCGGCGATGCTCTCGTCGCTGCGGCCCAGCATCTTGACGATCTCGTTCCGGGCTTCGTCCAGGGTGATGCCCGACAGCACGCCCTTCGCGCCGCCCGGCTCGGTCAGCACGCCCAGCAGCAGGTGCTCGGTGCCCACGTAGGTGCGCCCCAGTTGGGCCGCCTCCCGCTGGGCCGCCAGCAGCGCCCGCTGGCCGCGCTCGGTGAATTTCGCGAAATATGCCATTGATCGTCCTCCGATCTGTACTATTCTGACACCAGCTTCTTGAGCTCGTCCCGGAGCACCTGCGCCCGCAATATCTCGGACTCCCGGGGGCTCATGAGCTTCCCGGACCGCACGCCCAGGGACCCGGGCTGCGCGTCCATCATCAGGGCGTCCAGCCCCGGCAGCGGCGCGTGCAGGTAGCCCATGCTGGCCGCGTAGCGGATGTCGGAATAGCGCTTCATGAACTCGCCCACGTTCATCAGCCGGGCGTACATCAATTCGCCCCAGCTCCGCATGAGCTGGTCCTGCAATTGCAGCAGGTCCTTCTTCTCGGCCTGCTCCCGCATGCCGCGCTCGTGCTCCACCACCTGGCCCGCCGCCGCGGACAGGGCGCGGATGACGTCCTCCTCGCTGCGGCCCAGGGTGGCCTGGTTCGAGAGCTGGTACAGGTTGCCGCGGGCCTCGCTGCCGTCGCCGTACAGCCCGCGCACGGTCAGGCCCAGCTTTGCGATGGTCTGCATCACCGCGCCCATCTGCCCGGACGCGGCCAGGGCCGGCAGGTGCAGTATCACGCTGGCGCGAAGCCCCGTGCCCGTGTTGGCGGGGCTGGCGGACAAAAACCCCCACTGGGGATCGAAGGCGAAGGGATACTTCTCCCCCACCGCCTCGTCCAGCTTCAGCGCCATCTCCGCGGAGCGCTCCAATTGCAGCCCCGGCAGCAGGCCCTGGAAGCGGATGTGATCCTCCTCGTTGAGCATCACCGTCACCGTGCCCGCCGACGAGATCATCGCCGCGGAATAGTTGATGAACTTCAACAGATCGTAGCTGATCAGGTGGTGCTCCACCAGCCTCGACCGGGCGTCCTCCTCGAGATCGCCCATGCGCAGGAACGTGAACGCCGCGCCGTTTTCGGTGTTGAACACCGCGGTGGTGGTGCGGTCGATGACCTCCTCGGCGTACTCCCGGGTCAGCTTGGGCGAGAAGGGCAGGTCCTCGTAGTTACGGGACAGGCGCACGCGGCTGGAGATGACCACGTCCTGCTCGGGGGCCATGACGTACTCATACATCGCCGTTCGCCCCCTCTCCGCCGTCGCCGTTCAGCCGGGCCTGGGGATGGACCTTGATGTCGCCCTCCCGGCGCTCGAGCTGTATGTTCAGGGCGCGTATGGCGTCCCTCAGCTTCGCGGCCTGCTCGTACTCCTCGTCGGCGATGGCCCGCTGGAGCTTTTGCTTCAAGCGCTCGATGTTCATGCGGATGGACACGCCGCTGTGCACGCCGCCGGGCACCCGCCCCGCGTGCTGGGTGTTGCCGTGGACCCGCTGCAGGAGCGCCGTCAGCGGGGCGCGGAAGGCGTTGTAGCAGTTGGCGCAGCCCAGCATGCCGCCCTTCTGGAACTCCGGGTAGGTCATGCCGCACTGCTCGCAGACGCAGTCCTCGTATTCGGCCTCCTGCCGCGACTGCGCGTCGGCGTCCCGGCCCTCGAGGATGCTGTTCAGCAGGCCGGCCAGGTTGGAGAAGTCGATGCCCGGGAGCTGCTTCTGGTGCTTGGCCATGCAGCTCGGGCACAGGTTTCGCTCCACCTTGTCGCCGTTGATGATCGTCGTCAAATGAAACTTCGCGGGCCTGATCCCGCAATCCTCACACATCATCCCGCTTTCCCTCCTCGCGATTCTTGAATACCTGCATCAGCATGTTGCGGAACACCGCCGCCCGCAGCACGTCCTTGGCGCTGATGGGCAGCGCCAGCGCGTTGCGCGACACCGCGGACTTCATCAGGAGCGCCTCGTTCTTCGTCACCAGCTTGCGCTCGTAGAGGTTCGAGATGATGGCGTTGGCCGTCTCCTCGTCCACCGAATTGCCCACGCGGTTCAAAAGCGCCTCCAGGAAGTTCTCCTCCCCCCGGTTCTGCATCCGCACGATGCGCACGTAGCCGCCGCCGCCGCGCCGGGATTCGATGATGTAGCCGTGGTCCACCGAAAACCGCGTGGCGAGCACGTAGTTGATCTGGGAGGGCGCGCACCCGAAGTGCTGGGCAAGCTCGTTGCGCCGCAGCTCGATGTGGGCGTCCTCGTTCATCAGTTCCTTTATGAATTGCTCGATGCTGTCAGAAAGCTGAGCCATAGAATCACCTTCTTTTGACCATCTTTGACTATTATAGCACGCTTCCTCGCATTTTGCAACGCTTTTTTGTATTTATTTCACAACTTCCATCAATATCCTGTGGGTCCGCTCCACGGCCTTGGGCAGAAACTCCGTGTACTCCATGAAGTGGTCGTCGTCGGTGGAGTCGGAGATGGCCCGCAGGATGGCGCAGGGCACGCCGGCCAGGTAACACGCCTGGGCGATGGCCGCGCCCTCCATCTCGCACGCCTCGGCGGCAAAGGTCTCGACGATGCGCCGCTTGGCGTCCCGGCTGGTGATGAACTGGTCGCCGGAGGCCACCCGGGCGGGCACGGCCTTGACGCCGACGGCCTCGGCGGCTTTGAGCAATCTGTCGCGCCACGCCGCGTCACAGGGCAGGGTCGTCACCAGCCTGCCGTCGATGGACAGCGCGCCCACGGGCTCGCCCATGCCGGTGGTGTCGTAGTCGTGCTGCACGGCGTCGGTGGCCACCGCCACGTCCAGTATGTCCAGCCGGTCGGACAGGCTGCCCGCCACGCCGGTGTTGATGAGCGCCTCGGGCCTGAACGTCAGAAGCATCGTCTGGGCGCACACGGCGGCGTTGACCTTGCCCACGCCGCAGCGGGCCACCACGACCTCGCGGCTGCCCAGTTTCCCAAGGTGATAGGTGTGCCCCATCACCGTCTTTTCCTCATGGTCCTTCAATTCGCGCACCAGGCCGTCCACTTCGGCCTGCATCGCGCCCAAAATGCCGATCATCTATCCGTTCTCCTTTGTGAGCATACATATGGCCTGGGCGGAGATGCCGATCTCCTCGCCCTCGAAGCCCATGCGCTCGGTGGTGGTGGCCTTGACGTTGGCGGCGTCCACATCGACGCCCAGCGCCCGGGCCACGTTTTCCCGCATCCGCAGGATATAGCTTGCCAGCTTGGGCTTTTGCGCCACGATGGTCACGTCGGCGTTCACGACCCGCCAGCCCTTGCCGCGCAGCAGCGCCATCACGCGCTCCAGCAGCAGCAGGGACGATATGCCCTTGTAGGCGGGGTCGCTGTCCGGGAAGTGGCGGCCGATGTCGCCCTCCCCCGCCGCGCCCAACAGCGCGTCCATCAGCGCGTGCAGCGCCACGTCCGCGTCCGAGTGGCCGTCCAGCCCCCGGTCGTGGAGCACCTCCACGCCGCACAGTATGAGCCTGCGCCCCGCGGCGAGGCGGTGGGCGTCGTAGCCCTGCCCCACACGCAGCACAGGCGTCCTTAACGCTTCAAAATCCCCTCGCGTCGTCAATTTTCGGTTCCTCTCCGCGCCCGGGGCCGTCACCAGCCGCAGGCCGCCGTAGTAGTGTTCGTACAGCATGGCGTCGTCGGTGACGCTCAGGCCGTCGGCCCGGGCCCGTTCGTGCGCCGCCATGATCCTTTGATAGTCGAAGCTCTGGGGCGTCTGCACCGCCCGCAGGCTGTCCCGATCCACGGTGGTCACCGCGCCGTCGGGCGTGATCTGCTTGATGGTGTCGATGACCGGGGTGCAGATGACCCCGCTGCCGTACTGTCGCGCCGATTCGAGGGTCGCGCCGATGATCTCTTTGGTCACGAAGGGCCGCGCGGCGTCGTGGATGGCGACGACTTCTACGTCCCCCGGCACGGCGCGAAGCCCGTTGTACACCGAATCCCGCCGGGTCGCGCCGCCGCTGACCACGGCCTTTACCAGCGGGCACGCGCCCTCCCGGCGGCACAGCTCGTCATAGGCCGACCGGTCGCTTTCCGACAGCACCAGCGCCGCGCCGTCCACCAGCCCCGAGGCCGCGAAGGCGTCCAGGCACCGGGACAGCACGCTCCTGCCGTCGATCTCAAAGAATACCTTGTTTTTATCCAGGCCCGAACGCGCGCCGCGGCCCGCCGCGACGATCACCGCCCAGGCGCTCATCCCAATGCGCGGTACATGTCCGCGGCGTCCTGCTTGGCCGCGTGTTCCGCGATGGAAAGTATCTCGTATTCCGAATAGCGCTCGCCGAAGCGGATGCCCAGCACGTCGCCCACCTTCACGTCCGTGCCCGGCTTGGCCTCCTTGCCGTTAACGGTGACGTGGCCGGTGGCGCAGGCGTCGTTGGCCACGCTGCGGCGCTTGATGATCCGGGAGATCTTCAAAAATTTGTCCAGCCGGATCGAGGTCGGCTCCACCCGCTCCACGGGCTTGCGGGCCTCTATTGCTTTTCTGCTCATTTGGTTCCTCCGTTTTTCGCGCGGGCGCTGGGGCAGCGCCCCTACGTGTCCCGCGGGATCATTCCCCATTTTATAAGCAACAGGGCCGCCTCGCTGTGAAGCCGCCCTGTCGTGCGATGACGCGCGGGGACGCCGGTCCCTGCCTGTCTGTCTTAGAACTCGTCCTTGAAGCCCTTGCCGGCCTTGAAGGCGGGGATGCGCTTCGCGGCGATCTGGGTGGTCTCGCCGGTGGCGGGGTTGCGGCCCACGCGAGCGGCGCGCTCCTTGACCTCAAAGGTGCCAAAGCCCATGATCTGGACCTTTTCGCCGGCCTTGAGGGCCTCGGTGACGGACTCGGTGAAGGCGTTCAGCGCAGCCTCGGCCTGCTTCTTGTTCAGTTCGGACTTCTCAGCGATCTTCGCGATCAGGGTCGACTTGTTCATGATAGATACACCTCCAAATATTTTAAGCACATTGAGCACAATATCGCATAAACCTATGCCGGTTCCATTGAGCGCAACAAATTACATATTCAAGCAAAAGCCCCGTAATTCCTGCTTTCCTGCGCTCTGAATCACAATTTTACCAAATCCCAATAATGGCGCAATCTTTCGGGGGCGACGGTATCGAAGTCATGGCCCTCGGCCCGCATCCCGTCCTCCATTTTGGCGAAGCGCTTGATGAATCGGGCCGTGGCGTTGTTGAGCGCCAGCTCCGGGTCCACCCCCGCCCGGCGCATCCTGTCGCAGAGATAAAACAGCATCACGCCGAAGCCCGCCTCGTCCAGCTTTTCTTCACCATCTACGGGCGCCTGGACGCCCGCCTCCGCCGCCCGCTTCAGCACCTTCGCCGCCCGGAGCGTGGCCGGCAGCGTCCGGGTCACGTCCCGCATGGCCTCGGCCCGGGTGGTCTGGCCGCGCTCGGCCATCTTGTTCTTGCTCCACAGGCCCAGCACCTCCCCGGCGTCGTCGGCGCGGTCCCGGCCGAACACGTGGGTGTGGCGGTGCAGCATCTTCTGGCAGACGGCGGTGGTCACGTCGGTGATGTCGAATTCGCCGTGCTTCCGGCCGATCTCCGCGTGCAGCGCCACCTGCAGCAGCATGTCGCCCAGCTCGTCGTAGAGATGCTCGGGGCTGCCCTCGTCGATGGCGTCGATGACCTCGTAGGCCTCCTCGAGGATGAAGGGCCGCAGGCTCTCGTGGGTCTGCACCCGGTCCCAGGGGCAGCCGTTGGGCGCGCACAGCAGGCGCAGGATCTCGTTCAGGTGCTCCGCGTCGTAGCGCTCGAGCTTCATGATGTCCCGCTGGGCGGGCACCAGGCAGCACGCCCGGTGGTCGAAGCCCTCGGCCCGATCCAGCGCGTACAGCGGCATGGACGCCACATCGCCCTCGCCGGTCATCAGCCAGACCGCGCTCTCCTCCGGGTAGACCTCCATGAGCTTCAGCTTCACCTCGCAGGCCAGCTCCCGGCTGTCGATCTCCCGGACGAAGCAGTGCTCCCGTGCGGTCAGGTGGAAGTCCTCCCACTCCGACGCCGCCACGCACCGCGCCTCGCCGGTCACCAGCGCCAGCAGCGCGCCCTCGGC
>JAFUWR010000202.1 GCA_017471125.1 Clostridia bacterium
GAGTGCGGCGGCGACTATCTGACGGGCCAGGAGGGCGAGGACATCGGCCTCATCTACTGGACCGGCGGGTTCGACTTCGCGTTCCAGAAGATCGACGGGAACGGGCGGGCGCTGAACGGCGCGACGTTCACGCTGTACCGGGCGAACGCGGCCGGTACCGACATCCTGACGGACGGCGACGGCAAGCGCGTGGCCTATCAGATGGGTGGGAAGGACGTCACCGCCACGTCGGGACTCAAGACCAACGCCGTGGAGATCAGGTACCTTGACGCGGACGGCGCGGCGGCGACCCGGAAGGCGGTCTACGGCGAGGGCCTGGTCGTGTTTGAGAAGATACCGCCGGGGACCTACTTCCTGCTGGAGACGGACTTCCCCGTCGCCGACGGGACGAAGAAATACGTGCCGGTGGGCGGCGAGGCGCTCTACAAGCTCGTGCTGGACGGCAAGGGCTGCTATAAGATGTACGCGCAGAGCCTGGACGCGGCGGGGAACGTCGTATGGAGCGACGAAGCGCCCACCAGGACGCTCACGCTCAAGAAGGGCGACGAGGATTACAAAGCCGACGTCTATACGGTCTTGGACCTGTCGCCGCTGGAGCACAAGGTCGTGCTGCGCAAGGTGGACGGCGGGAACAAGAATATAGCGCTGCCGGGCGCGGTGTTCACGCTGTACTATGCGGACAGGCAGACCGCGGTCAGGGTCACCAAGCCGATCAAGGACAAGGACGGCAAGGACACCTACGTGTGCAAGGACCTCAAATCCCGGGACAACGGCGCGATATTCGTCGGCAGGCTGCCGTATGGCACCTATTATATGAAGGAAACCGGATTCCCCGATCCGAAGTATGCGCCCGCGGCGGGCCATCAGTGGTTCACTTTCAAGGTCGACGAAAAGGGCATCGGGGATTTTGCAAAGGTCGCGGACGACGGGGAATAACACGGGAACGGCGCGGGCCCGCATCGGCGGGCCCGGCGGACGCCCCTTAGGAGTGGTGTAACATGCGTAAAAGGCGTAGAACAGGCGGCTTCACCATGGCTGAGCTGCTGATCGTGGTGGCGATCATCGCCGTCCTCGGCAGCGTCGGCTTCATCGCCGTGCAAAACCACCAGCGGGACATGGCGCGGCTGGAGCGCGACGCCGTCGCCCGGGAGATATTCGTCGCCGCTCAGAACCATCTGACCATGGCGGACAGCCAGGGGTACCTGGGCACGGCGGCGGACAAATTCGGCGAGGTCGAGAGCGCTGCGGACAACGTGTATTACTACGTCGTCAACAAGGGGGATGCCTTTACCGCCGCTGGGGATACCGTGCTGGACTATATGCTGCCCTTCGGCGCCATCGACGAGACGGTGCGCGCGGGCGGCAGCTATATCCTGCGCTACCAGTCCAGCCCTGCGCGGGTGCTCGACGTGTTCTACGCCGAACCCGACGGGCGCTATCCGCACAGCTTTACCAAAGAAAAATACTCCGACGCGCTCGCGCTGGCGGGGGAGGGGAAGCGCTCGAGCCGCTTGAACTGGAACGGCGCTGTGATTGGCTGGTACGGCGGCGAGGCGGCGGTCGAGACGGGCGCGACGATCAACAGCCCGGCCATCGCGGTGAAGAACGCTGAACGGCTGACCGTGGAGATCATGGACAACAACCTCGGCAATACGACCGCTTCGCTGAAGCTCATCATCAAGGGCGAAAAGAGCAACGCCATGAAGGCCATCGACGTGGGCACGGCGGAGCTCAACAAGCGGATCGTCGAGATCGGCGCGTCCGACAAGCCCTTCGTCATCGTGCTGGACGCGGCGACCCCCGACCAAAAGACGGGCGAGGACCTGCGGTTCTCGAAGCTCGATGCCGACACGACGGAAAAATTCATC
>JAFUWR010000203.1 GCA_017471125.1 Clostridia bacterium
AGGACCACAGGTCGATGTCCAAACAGAAGTCCTCGCCCATATCGCGGTTGACACAGAACACGGTCACGCCCCCGTCGTCGTCCACGGTGGCGGTGGCGTCAATCAGCGGCACGCCCTCGTAGTCCCTGCACTCGTACACCGGCGTGTCCACCAGCGCCTTGAGCGCCGTGCCCCGGCCATACTTTGAGGCGTGCAGGAAGGGCCAGTAGATGGTCTGCGCCCAGCAGCCTCCGCCGTTGCGGGTCATGATGGGGGCGATGACGTTCACCAACTGCGCCAGGCACGCGATCTTCACCCGGTCGGCGTTGCGCAGCAGGGTGATGAGCATGCTCCCCGCCAGCAGCGCGTCCTCGAAGTTGTACACGTCCTCCAGCAGCGGCAGCGCCGGCCCCCACTTCTCCCGCTTCCAAATTTCTTTATCCTGTCCGTTGGAATGATACCACACGTTCCACTCGTCGAAGGACAGGTTCACCTTCTTCCTGCTGTGCTTCTTGCCCTTCACCGCGTCGCAGATGGCGACCACGGTGTGGATGAAGTCGTCCATGTCCATGCTCCGGGCCAGGAACCCGGGGGTGTCGCCGGTGGGGTTGCCGTAGTAGCGGTGCAGGGACACGTAGTCGATGTTGTCGTAGCACTCGTCCAGCATCGTCAGCTCCCAGTCGCCGAAGGTGGGCATCTCGGAGGACGACGAGCCGCAGGCCACCAGCTCGATGGACGGGTCCACCCACTTCATCAGCTTCGCCGCCTCGTTGGCGATGCGCCCGTATTCAAAGGCGGTCTTGTGGCCCATCTGCCAGGGGCCGTCCATCTCGTTGCCCAGGCACCACAGCTTGATGCCCAGCGGGTCCTTCCTGCCGTTGGCGGCGCGCATGTCGGAAAATTTGCTGCCGCCGGGATGGTTGGCGTACTCCACGATGTCCCGGGCGTTCTCCGGCCCGCGGGTGCCCAGGTTGACGGCGTACATCACCTGGGCGTCGGCCTTCCTGGCCCAATCGGCAAACTCGTGCAGGCCCACGGCGTTGGACTCCGTGGTGAACCACGCCAGGTCCAGCCGCTTCGGACGGTCCGGGCCCACGGAATCCTCCCAGTTGAAGCCGGACACGAAGTTGCCGCCGGGATAGCGCACCACCGGCACGCCCAGCGCGCGCACCTTCTCCAGCACGTCCCTGCGGAAGCCCTGCTCGTCGGCCTCCGGGTGGCCGGGCTCGTAGATGCCGCCGTACACCGCGCGGCCCAGGTGCTCGATGAACGAACCATAGATGCGCGGGTCGACGCGCCCGACGACGTAGTCCCGGTCGAGTATGATCTTGGCATTTTTCACCGTCATTCCTCCTTGATCGAAAGAATCATCTCTATATCCATTATAGCGCGACGAGGCCGCCCGGCGCAATATCGAATTAATCTTGTCCCTATTTATTTGGTGGGGAATTTGTGATATACTGCAAGCAGTCTTAAAAAGGTTGGAGCGAAGCGCGATGATCTATCTGGATTACACCGCCAACGCGCCCGCGGAGCCGCGGGCGCTGGAGGCGTTCCTGGCCGCGGAGGGGCGGCTGATCGGCAACGCCAACGCGAAGCACCCCGCGGGCCGTGCGGCGGCGGAGGTGATGGCAAAGGCGACGGAGACCTGCGCCGCGCTGCTGAACGTGGACCCCGGCGAGCTGATCTTTGGTTCCGGGGCCAGCGAGGGCAACAACACCGCCATCATGGGCATCGCCCACGCCGGACGCCACGTGGGGCGGCACATCGTCACCACGCCGCTGGAGCACGCCTCGGTCAGCGGGTGCCTGACGGCCCTGCAGGAGCGGGGCTGGGAGATCGACGTGCTGGACGTGGACCGGGACGGCCGGATCGACCTCGGCCAACTGCAAAGCCTGCTGCGCCGCGACACCGTGCTGGTGACGCTCTGCGCCGTGGACAGCGAGCTGGGCGTCGTCCAGCCGGTGGAGGCGGTCTCGGCGCTGCTCAAGGCGTTCCCCAACTGCCGCCTGCACGTGGACGCCACGCAGATCGTCGGCAAGCAGCCCTTCGACGTTGCGCTGGCGGACACGGTGAGCCTGTCGGCGCACAAATTCGGTGGCGTCAACGGCAGCGGCCTGCTGTGGAAGCGGACCGACGTGGAGCTGGAGCCGCTGATCCACGGCGGGACCAGCACCACCCTCTACCGCAGCGGCACGCCCGCGGCGGGCCTGGCGGCGTCCCTGGCCGAGGCGCTGCGCATCGCCACGGAGGAGCAGGCGGCGCGATACGAGCGCGTCGCGGGGCTGAACCG
>JAFUWR010000204.1 GCA_017471125.1 Clostridia bacterium
CCATCCACACGTCAAAGTCGTTGGCCCGCAGGTAGTCGATCACCTCGAGCATGGGCTTGTAGAACGATTCCCCGTAGGTCATGCCCTCGAAGCCCACCACGTCGGTGTTGTCGACGAAATCCACCACGTAGGCGCGGAAT
Source organism: Clostridia bacterium (assembly GCA_017471125.1). Classification (GTDB taxonomy): domain Bacteria; phylum Bacillota; class Clostridia; order Christensenellales; family Aristaeellaceae; genus UBA2862. Next base: position 141 of record JAFUWR010000204.1, read on the forward strand.
TCCTCGGGGGTCATGCCCGCGAAGGCGCTGGCCACCAGGGTGCTCTTGTTGATGCCCTCGGGAACGAACTTGGTGCCGTCCGCGTAGGCGTGGTCGCGCACCTGCTGCATCGCGGCGCGCTCCTCCTCGGTGGCCGGATAGGTGGGATCGTCCAGCACGCGGTGCATCGTCAGGCAGTAGTCCACGTAGATGGGCGCCTTCTCGCACAGGATGGTGCCGTCCATGTCAAAGGTGGCGACGCGGTCCGCCGGGTCGAGGTAGTCCGGGCTGTAAGGGTTGGTCGCGCCGTACACGAACGCCACGAGCTCCCCGAGGGACGCGCTCTTGGGGTCCCAGGAGGGAAACGCCTCCGCGAAGTCGACGCTCTTTTGCCAGGCGGGTACATACTGCACCTCCGCCTTGGAGATCAGGTCGGAGTAGATCTGCGCGAAGTCGCTCTTCATCGAGATCGGGATGTAGCCCTGGGCGGCGTACTCGGCGGACTTCTTCTCCCAGTCCTGGGTGCCCCACTCGCGCTCGGTGTCGTCGGCGACGACCATGTAGGCCTCGGCGGGATACTTATTGTCGATGATGGCGTAATTCATCATGCTGGTATCGCTGCCGCTGTTGCCGAAGGCCAGCACGGGCCGCTGCCCGATCTCACGCTCGATCCAGATGGTCTTGTTGGCGTTCAGGTTCTTCTGGATGAAGCCGCCGGTGATCACCAGCTTGTCGTCCACACCGTCCACGCCGTACTTGTAATCCATGTTCGAGGACGTGTGCTCGTTGCCCTCCAGCTTGATCTCGAACTCCGTGCCGATGACGTGGTTGGGCGTCACATAGTCGCGGATGGGGGAATTGGCCACGATGGCGCGGGTGGTGGTGCGCTCCGTGCCGCTGACCACGTAGACGGTGAAGTCGTTCTCGTACAGGTACTTCACCAGCTCGACCATCGGGAAGTAGAAGCCGTCGATATAGCGCATGTTGTTGAAGCTGTCGGTATGCTTCTGGCCGAACTCCACGGCGTAGTCGTACAGCTCCTGGATGGTCATGCCGGTATAGGCCCTGGCGAAATTCCGGGCAAGCTCCTCGCCGGCCTTGTAGTCCGGGGTGATGGACTCCGCCACCTGCTTCAGCTCCGCCTTGTCCTTCTCCGACAGGTGGGTGTTGGCGTCCAGGCGGGTGGCGCAGTAGTCGATGAACATCATCGTGTCGAAATAGGTGTAGAACGTCTCGCAGGTGAGGGTGCCGTCCATGTCGAACACGGCGATGCGGTCCCGCGCGGGGATGTAGTTCTCCGGGTCGCCCGCGTCGGTGACCTTGGCCACATAGCTTCTCAGATGCTCAGCGGCCTCGGACCCGGCGTTCCAGTACTCGGTCAGCGGTTCGACAGCCTCGTCGGCCTGCGGCTCGGCGGCCTCCCCGGGGAACGGCACGACGACGGCCTCCTGCGCGTCCGCGGGCTCCGCGAGCGCCGAAAGCGCGGTGAGCAGCATCAGCGCGGCCAGCAGGACCGCGAGGGCTTTTCTGCAATCAAGCATAGACATGATCCTCCTTATTTTATAACAGGTCACTCATATTTATAGCACGTTTTTCGATGAAATTCAAGGGGTGTTCCAGATTGTCAAATGTGAAATGTATCGTCCCCCTTGCTTTTTCCGCCGCAACGGTTTATCATAGATATAGAAAAAATTGCCAGGGGGTCCGTGTGTGAATACCATATTTGCAAGCACCCTGCGGAAGCTGCGGGAGGAAAAGAGCCTTTCGCAGCGGGAGCTCGGGAAGCTGCTGTTCGTCAACCATTCGACGGTCGCCCGCTGGGAGAGCGCCACGCGGCTCCCGGACGCCGCGATGATCCCCCGCATCGCCAACTGCCTCGGGGCGGACGTCAACGCGCTGTTCCAGCTCGTGGCCCAGAGCGAGGAGACCCCCAACATCATCATCGTGGACGACAGCAAGGTCATACTGTCCGAATGTCTGGCCGTGCTGGGCGACGTGCTGCCGAACGCCGCGATCACGGGCTTCATCTGGCCGCTGGAGGCCATCGAATACGCCAAGGCGAACCGCATCGCGCTGGCCATACTGGACATCGAGCTGGGCACGTCCAGCGGGCTGGAGCTCTGCCGGACGCTGCAGGCGATCAATCCCCGCACGAACGTGGTGTTCCTGACCGCCTACGCCGACTACTCCCTGAACGCCTGGGAGACCGAGGCCAGCGGCTTCATGCTCAAGCCCATGACCCCGGAGGGCATCAAGGAACAGCTCAAAAAGCTGCGGTATCCGATCACGGGGGTAGGCGGCGCATGACGATGAGCGGCATCGACCTGGCCAATTTTGCCATTGTGATCAGCGGCTTCGTGATCTCCGTCCTGGGCCTGCTGCCGGCGTTGTTCCTTCGCCAGGCGAACCGGGAGAGCCGCGGCTTCTTCCTGTTCTTCTTCCTCCTGCTGGTGGGCTATACGGGCGCGCAGACGATCTGCCAGCTCTCCCGCACGGCGCTGCTGTCGCAGGTCGCGCTCTTTTTCAGCTCGCTGTTCTCGTCCCTGCTGATCCCGGCCATCACCGCGCACCTGCTGCGCCGCGCCGGGATGAACTGGCGGCGCAGCCCCCTGTTCGCGCTGGTCATGATCCTGTGGACGGCGTACTTCGCGCTGTTGGTGGTCACCCAGTTCACCACCGGGATCTATTACTACACGCCCGACAACGGGTATCACCGGGGGCCGTGGTATCCGCTGCTGCTGATCCCGCCGGTCCTGCTGATGGTGACGGACATGATCGCGCTCTATCGCTGCCGAAAAGCGCTCACGCACCGGCAGCGCGTGGCCTTCCTCATCTACTTCGTGGTGCCGCTGGTCTGCATGCTGATCCAGATGTTCTTCTACGGCCTGCTCCTGATCGTGTTCGGCACGTCGCTGGCCGCCCTCTTCATGTTCACCTTCCTGCTGGCGGACCAGATCGAGCACTCCTTCCAGCAGCAGCGGGAGATCGCCCACCAGCGCGCCAACGTCATGGTGCTGCAAATGCGGCCGCACTTCATCTACAACACCCTAACGAGCGTGTACAGCCTCTGCAACCAGGACCCGCAGAAGGCCCGGCAGGTCGTCATGGATTTCACGACCTACCTGCGCAAGAACTTCACCGCCATCGCCAACGCCGCGCCCATCCAGTTTACCGCGGAGCTGGAGCACGCCCGCGCCTACCTCGCCGTGGTGCAGGTCCAGTATGAGGACATCCTGTTCGTCGAATACGACACGCCGCATACCTTCTTCCGCGTGCCGCCGCTGACCCTGCAGCCCATCGTGGAGAACGCCGTCAAGCACGGCATGGACCCCTACGCCGGGCCGTTCCACATCTCCATCCGCACGCGCAAGACGGACGCCAGCAGCGAGATCATCGTCGCCGACGACGGCCGCGGCTTCCAGGCCGACAAGGTCGCTCTGCTTTCGGCGAAGCTATCCCCTGCGCCGCCCGACGACAGCGAGCCGCATATCGCGCTCATGAACATAAGGGAAAGACTTGAAATGATGTGCGGCGGGAGCCTGACCATCGCGCCCAACGACGGCGGCGGGACCGTGGTGACCGTGACGATCCCTGCCCCTCGCGTGAATTGAGATCGACCCCGGCGGATCGTTCGTGATCCTGCCGGGGTTCTTTGACTGCGTTCAAAACGGTTTGACAATCTGGAAACCCCTCTTGACGGGGACAGAGCGAAATCTATAAAATGATTGATGATTTATAAATGAGCGCCGACGGGCAAATGAAAACGGGAAGATGACGGAGGGCGACGATGAGCGACATTTACAGGCTGGCCAAGCCCAAGCAAAAGGGACTTTTATCCATCATATTCAGCAGGTTTTTCATCATCGCGCTGCTGATCGTCCTGCAGGTGGTGCTGTACATATCCCTATATAGATGGGTAAAGAGCTTCCTGCCCTTCGTGTCAGGGCTCGTGATGCTGTCCACGGTGGCCGGGGTCCTCTACCTGTTCAACTGCGACATGGACTCCAGCGCCAAGCTGACGTGGATGTTCATCATCTCCATCGCGCCGATCCCCGGGGCCATCTTCCTCTGGTTCACCCAGACGAACATGGGCAACCGCCTGCTCACGCGCAGGGTGGACGCGCTGATCCAGCAGACCCGCGACGCCATTCCCCAGCCGGAGGGCGTGCTGGAGGCGCTGGAGCAGGACGGCTCGGGCGCGGACGACCTCATCAAATACCTGAACCGCAGCGGCTGCTTCCCCGCCTACGCGAACACCGAGGTCACCTACTTCCCCACCGGCGAGGAGAAGTTCGCCGCGCTGATCGAGGCGCTCAAGGCCGCCCGCAAGTTCATCTTCATGGAGTACTTCATCATCGAAGAGGGGTACATGTGGGGCAGCATCCTCGAGGTGCTGGTGGAGAAGGCCGCCCAGGGCGTGGACGTGCGCGTGATGTACGACGGCATGTGCGAGATCACGGTGCTGCCCCCGGACTACTGCAAGCTGCTCCAGGCGAAGGGGATCAAGGCTCGGGCGTATTCGCCCATCCAGCCCTTCGTGTCCTCCCACTACAACTATCGCGACCACCGGAAGATCGCGGTCGTCGACGGCGAGGTGGCCTTCAACGGGGGCGTCAACCTGGCGGACGAGTACATCAACCGCATCGAGCGCTTCGGCCATTGGAAGGACACCGCGGTGATGCTCAGGGGCGACGCCGTCAAAAGCTTTACGCTGCTGTTCCTCCAAATGTGGAACATCATGGAGGAAGCGCCGGCGTTCGAGCCGTATATCTCCGAGGGCGGCAGCGCCGCGGCACATCCCAGCGGCTACGTGATCCCCTACGGCACCTGCCCCCTGAACGGTCAGCACGTCGGCGAGCTGGTGTACATGGACATCCTCAACCGGGCCACCGATTACGTGCACATCATGACGCCGTACCTGATCCTCGACGGCGAGCTGGAGACCGCGCTGATGTTCGCCGCGGAGCGCGGGGTGGACGTCAAGCTGATCCTCCCCGGCATCCCCGACAAGCACGCGGCCTACGCGCTGGCAAAGTCCCATTACCGGCGGCTGGTGGCGTCGGGCGTCAAGATATATGAGTATACGCCCGGCTTCGTCCACGCCAAGGTCTTTGTCAGCGACGATGTGAAGGCCGTGGTCGGCACCATCAACCTGGACTATCGCAGCCTGTACCATCACTTTGAATGCGCCACCTACCTGTATAAGACGGCGTGCATCCCCGACATCGAGCGCGATTTCCAGCAGACGCTGGCCAAGTGCCGCAAGGTGACCGACGAGACCATCAGGAACGAGAAGCTCTCCTATAAGATCCTCGGCAGCCTGATGAAGTTCATCGCGCCGTTGATGTGATATGATGCCAATTTAAGCCCCGGAGGCGAGGGGACGCAGTACCCCCAGCCCCCGGGGCCAACTTGACAGACGCTTGAAAATAGTTTATAATAAATCACACTTCGGATCAAACTAAAAATGAGGTGTGATGATGTCCTATATCCATCGCTCCCTTGAGCGAAAGTTTCTCAAGATGAGCAAGGCTTTCAAGGCGGTCATGGTGACCGGGGCGAGGCAGGTCGGAAAGTCTACGATGCTGAAGCATTTGGCGCAGGATACCGGCCGCGTCTATGTTTCGCTGGATGACGCGGAGATCAGGGCGCTGGCGGAGGATGATCCGAAGCTGTTCTTTCAGATGTATCAGCCGCCGATCCTGATCGATGAGGTGCAGAAAGCGCCCAAACTGTTTGAACAGATAAAGATACTCTGTGATGAGAGCGACGAGCGGGGGCGCTTCTGGCTGACCGGTTCCCAAAGCAAAAGGCTGATGAAGCAAGCCGGGGATTCCCTGGCCGGACGGATCTGCATCCTTAAACTGTTCAGCCTGTCGTCGAAGGAGCTTGAAGGCAGGCCGGACGACATACCCGAGGACTATGCCCTGTCATCATTACTCGCGAGAAGCCGGGACCTTCCCGAGAACAACATCCAGGATATCTATGCGCGCATCTGGGAAGGCGGCATGCCGGATATGGTGACGATGGACGCCGAGCTTCGCCGCGAATACTGGAATTCCTATATGGAGTCCTATCTCATGAGAGACGCCGTGGACGACAACGGCATCCAGGATACGGAAGGGTTTCGCAAGCTGCTGAGGGCCTGCGCCGCGTTTTCCGGAGAACTGATCAACTACAACGATCTGGGAAATGCCGCGGGCGTTTCCGGCGCTACGGCAAAGGAATGGGTCAAGACCCTTCAAACCATGGGTATCGTTTTTTTACTGGAGCCCTATTATAACAACGAGCTGAAACGCATGATCAAGACGCCGAAGCTGTATTTTTGTGACACCGGGTTTTGCGCGTTCCTGTCTTCCTGGACCAGCCGCGACACACTGATGAACGGAGCGGCGTCCGGCCGTTTTCTCGAAAACCATGTCGTGTTGGAGATGCTTCGCAACTCCTGTTATGGTGAGAAAAAGGTGAATCTGAATTTCTACAGGGACACGAATCAAAAGGAGATCGACTTGGTCATGGAGATGGATGGACGGCTGCACCCGTTCGAGATCAAACGGGCGGCATCGCCGGACAAGAAGGCGGTCAAGACTTTTTCGCTGCTCGGAAAAAGCGGAAAGGATGTGGGCGCGGGCGGTATCATCTGTATGGCCGCGAAACCTTTTCCGATCGACGGATCGAACAGCTTGGTCCCGGCGAACCTGCTGTAACGAAAATATCCAGGCTCCATATGGATCGGGCTTCCTTCGGCAAACTGCGTGGCGGGGGGGTTGACATTCTGGAAACCCCCCTTGAAATCAGACGGCTTTCCTATATAATGGAAGATGAAGGTAAAGGATCACCACCTTTTTCCGACCGACTTTTGATACGAAAGGAAGAACCCAAGATGAGCAAGAAGAAGAATTTCCCCAATGTCGTTCTCCCCGCGTTCCAGGGCGTGGCCCCCAAGCTGCCCGGCATGCCGCCGGTGCCGCCCGTGCCGCCGGTGCCGCCCATTCCCGGCAAGAAGGGCAAGAAGGTCAAGAAGGTCAAGGAGAACATCGGGGATATCAATTCCAGCCTGACCAAGTACTGGAAGCAGCTGATCTCCGCCCAGAAGTCCTCGATGAAGGACATCCGGGAGCAGTGGGGCCTGTTCTTCGACTACAACATGGATATGTGGGATGCCCTCATCGACTTCCTGCCCGACGAGGTGCCGTTCCTGCCCAAGGGTGTCGAGGCCATCTCCCCCCAGAGCGCGGCGAAGCGCGTCAAGCGGTTCGCGAAGATCGCGAACAAGCATCTGGTAGAGCAGGCCGAGACCGCCGCCGACTTCGCCATCAAGGGCCAGAAGGAAGCCCGCGACCTGGTCTCCACCGCTATGGATAAGGTCGAGGAGACCCTCGAGGACAAGGACGACAAGAAGAAGGCGAAGAAGAAGGCCAAGAAGGCCAAGGCCGCCAAGAAGGCAAAGAAGGCCAAGAAGGCCGCCGCCAAGGAAGCCAAGGCCGCCGATAAGGCCCCCGTCGAGGAAGTCAAGGCAGACGCGCCCGTCGAGGAAGCGAAGGTCGAAGCGCCCGCCAAGAAGGCCGCCGCCCCCAAGAAGGCCCCCGAGAAGGCGCCCGCCAAGCGGTCCAGGCCGGCCCGGAAAGCGGCCGCCAAGGCCCCCGAGAAGGCCAAGGTCGAAGCGCCCGCCGAGGAAGCGCCCGCCCAGGCCGGGGACAACGCCAACGTCGAAGCGCCCGCCGAGCAGCAGTGACCGGCGCGGCAGGATGTCGGTAAACGGCCCATTCGATAGTATGAGGCTATAAAAGTCAAGCGGGGCATGCCCTTTCGAGCGGCCATGCCCCGCTTGTGTTGTCTGCCGGAAGCCCGGACAGCGGGATTTGACGATTTGGAACCCCCTCTTGACAACCGCGGGACGGGGCCGTAAAATATTGACAGAGACCCTATTGCGAGCGTATCGACATGGAGGGAGAGCGTATGAAAAAGCTGCTTTTGACGCTGGTCGTGCTGGCCTTATTGCTGGGCGTCGCCCAGGCCGAGGTGATCCCGCCCTACGGCGAGGGACAGATCGGCCTGAGCGCCGCGGTGCTGTGCGGGGAGCTGTCGCTGCGCGAAGCGCCCAGCGCCTCGGCGAAGGTCGTCCAGATGGTGGAATATGGCGACATCATCATCGTGACGGAACAGAGGGACGGATGGGCGCGCTGCGTCCTCGGCGACGAGGAGGACGCGACCAGCGGCTGGGTGAACGCGGATTACATCGTCGTCGACCCCGCCTGGTACAGGACGGAGAAAAAGACGCCGGTCTACGCCTGGGCCAGCACGTCGGCCCCCAAGGTCGCGCTCTTGGGCGTCAACACCCAGCCCTTCGATCCCGACACGTTCCTGCCGATCCTGAAGGACGAGGGGGATTGGCTCCTCGTCAGCCTGCGCGGCGCGGTGGGGTGGGTCCGGAAGTGACGCCCCGACCTTCTGACATGACATCGACGACATATGGAGGAAAGCTATGAAGCTGAGATCGCTGATCGCCGTTTTGCTGGCCGTGATGCTGGCGACCCTGGGCCTGACCGGCTTTGCGGAGGAAACGCCTGCCGATGAGGCGGACTTTACCCTGTGGGACCCGGACGCCCCGGCGCTGAACGCGCTGATCGAGTACGTGGAGGCCGTGACCGACCCCGATTCCCCGGACTTCATCCCCGAGGCGGACCGCGTCGCCACCTTCGACATGGACGGCACGCTGATGGCAGAATTGGCCCCGACCTACCTCGAGGTCATGCTGCTGACCGAGCGCATCCTCAGGGACCCGTCCTGGGAGCCGGATGCGGAGATGCTGGAGTTTGGCCGCATGACCCGCGACCACGCGCTGGACAAGTCCTTCCCGGCGGACTATGACTATGAGTTCTCCTACCACCAGGCCAAGGCCTTCGCGGGCATGACGCTCCCCGAGTACACCGACTTCGTCACCCGCTTCCTGGTGCATGAGGCCGACGGCTTCGAGGGCATGACCTACGCGGACGCCTACTACCTGCCGATGGTAGAGGTGGTCGATTACCTGCGGGCGAACGGCTTCAGGTGCTACGTCGTCTCCGGCAGCGACCGCTTCATCGTCCGCGCGTTCATGGAGGGCGCGTTCGACATCCCCGCCGACAACATCATCGGCTCCGACACCGCGCTGGAGGCCCGGAACCAGGGCGACACCGACGGCATCGAGTACGTGTTCACCGGCGACGACGAACTGGTGCGCACGGACAAGCTGCTCATCAAGGACCTAAAGACCAACAAGGTCGTACAGATCGCCCAGGAGATCGGCCAGCAGCCGGTGCTGTCCTTCGGCAATTCCGGCGGCGACGTGAGCATGAACAACTACGCCCTGCTCAACAACCGCTACCGCAGCGCGGCGTTCATGGTGATGGCCGACGACGATCAGCGGGATTACGGCAACTCGGACAACCACGATACCCTGACCGAGAAGTGGGTCGGCATGGGCTACAACGCCATCTCCATGCGGGACGACTGGAAGACCATCTATGGCGAGGATGTCGTCAAGACCGGCGAATTCCGCTGGCTCTCGGATTACGCGGACCCCGACCCGGTCGAGGAAAACACCACCCTCGAGCAGGTGGTCATCCTCAGCCGCCACAACCTGCGCGCGCCGCTGTCCTCCAACGGCTCCGTGCCCTCCGAGCTGACGCCCCACGAGTGGATACAGTGGTCGGCGGGCTCCAGCGAGCTGACGCTCAAGGGCGGCGTCGAGGAGACCAGCATGGGCCAGTACTTCCGCAAGTGGCTGGACAAGGAGGGGCTGATCCCCGAGAACTACGTCCCGGCGGAGGGCGAGGTGCGCTTCAACGCCCGGGACAAGCAGCGCTGCCGCGCCACGGCCCGGTACTTCGCCGCGGGCATGCTGCCGCTGGCGGACATCGAGGTGGAGCACCCCGGCGACGCCAAGGGCACGGTGGACTTCATGCAGCCCGTGCTGCACTTCTATTCCGATGACTATGCCGCCGACGCCACGGCGCAGGTGGCGGCCATGGGCGGCGCTGCGGGCTTCGACGGCTTCGCGGAGCAAAACCGGGACGTGATCCAGCTCATCATGGACACCGTCGATATGCAGGACAGCGAAATTTATCAGAGCGGCAAGTACGGCGACGTGCTGGCGAGCGACTATGGCTACGCGATGGAGCCCGACAAGGAGCCCGACATCACCG
>JAFUWR010000205.1 GCA_017471125.1 Clostridia bacterium
ACCTGTGCCGCGCGTTCGTCGCCCACCTGCTGTCCGACGCCTGCCAGGGCGAGCTGCATCGCGCAGGCGCGTTCCCGGCGACCGACGCGGACCCGGGCTACGCCCCGGGCGATCCCCTCGCCGACATGGACGCGCTGCTCCGCCGCGAGGTCCCCGTCGTGCCCGCGCCCTTCGACGCGGCGTGGTCGTCGGACATCGCGCCGATCGTTCGGAAATTTCTGGCAGGCGACCCGGACCCCGCGGCCCTGTGGGTCCAATTATCGGAAAGAATCCGAACATTCGTGTTATGATTTCGCGTGCCCTTCGGTTTTCCTGCGCTATATATAATAGGTAGGAACAGCGACAAAAAACGACTTGAGGGGCGTCCGAATGTGTGCTATAATGGAGGGGCAAGCATGACATCGGAGGGCGCGTATGAAACCTTGGATAACGGAAGAGACCCGGGCGCGGACGCGCTCGAACCTCGTGGTGGTGGTGGTCGCCATCGCGCTGATCGCGTCGGTCATCTACTTCGGCAAGCTGTGGGGCATCATCACGAACGTGTTCGAGACGATCATGCCCTTCCTGATCGGCTTCGCCATCGCCTTCCTGCTGCTGCCCATCGTGAACCGGATGGAGGCCGTGTTCGACCGGCTGTTCTTCCGAAAGAAGCCCCATCCCCGGCTGAACCGGGCGCTGTCCACGGCGGTGGCGGTGATCGTGCTGCTGGCGCTGGTGGCGGGGTTCATGGCCATACTGGTGCCTCAGCTCATCACCTCCGTCAAGTCCATATTGCAGTACGCGGGTAGCTTCATCTCCATGAACTCCGACCGCATCAACGAGTTTTTGCTGAAATACGAATTCCTGTCCATCGAGGGGGAGAAGCTGGTCATCGCCTGGGAGAACATCATCTCCGAATTGATGAACAACATAAGCCTGCTGATGAACAACGTCAAGGCCATCGCCTTCGGCATCTCCAGCGGCGTCTACACGGTCATCTTCCACTTCCTGGTGGGCGTGATCGCGGCGTTCTACCTGCTGATGGACAAGGAGACCTTCTGCGCCCAGATCAAGAAGCTGTGCTACGCCACGTTCAAGGAGTCCACCTGCGAGACGCTGATCTACTGGACCCGCCGCGCCCACAAGATCTTCGCCGGGTTCATCTCCGGCAAGATATTGGACTCGCTCATCATCGGCGTGATCTGCTACGTGTGCATGCTGCTGTTCCGCATCGAATACCCGCTGCTGATCTCCGTGATCGTGGGGCTGACCAACATCATCCCCTTCTTCGGCCCGTTCATCGGGGCCATCCCCAGCATACTGATCCTGCTGCTGGTCAACCCGCTGAGCGCCCTGTGGTTCGCGGTGTTCGTGGTGATATTGCAGCAGCTGGACGGCAACGTCATCGGCCCGTTCATACTGGGCGACTACGTGGGCGTGTCGGCCTTCTGGATCATGATGTCCATCGTCATCGGCGGCGGGCTGTTCGGCTTCGCCGGGATGCTGCTGGGCGTGCCCGTGTTCGCGCTGATCTACGCCATCGTGCGGTCCGTCGCCGAGGTGCGCCTCCGGGCGCGCGGCCTGCCCGTGGAGAGCGCGGCCTACGCGGACGCGCCGGAAAATATGAAGAAGGAGTAGCCCGATGTCCGCGCTGCCGACCGCCTACCTCGAGACCATGGCAAAGCTGCTGGGGGACGAATACCCGGCCTTTTTGCGCGCCATGGACGCGCCGCCCGCGCTGGCGCTGCGGCTGAACTCCTGGCGGGGAAACGCGGAGGCCGCGGCGGAGCCGTTCGTCGACGGCGCGGTGCCCTGGGAGCCGATGGGCCGGTACCTGCGGCCGGGGGCCAAG
>JAFUWR010000206.1 GCA_017471125.1 Clostridia bacterium
CAGCCCTTCACCGCCTTTTTGTCCACGTTCAGGTCGAAGTCCATGTAGCCGTAGAAGCCGCCGTGGGCGTCGTCCCGCAGCGCCGACCAGAAGGGCAGCAGCCGCTCGCGAAGCATGTGCTCCGCCGCCGTCGCCATGCGCATGGAAGTCCCTCCTTTGGGAAAGTAAATGGGGATTTACTTAAATAAATGATAGTTAAGTAAAAATCGCAAATCAGTTACTTAAATATTATACCAGACAGGGGAGGGAGGTGTCAAGTTATATATGGGGGTAGGGAAAATCACACTTATGCCCAATTGTTATACTTGACACCACCGGGCATATCGTATAGAATGATTGTGGATGGGTGGATGCAGGAAGAGGATCGGCCCGCAAGGAGGATAGGACATGTCCATCTATGAATACAGGCCCGTTCTCATATACTGTATCGTCGTCGCGGCGGCGCTGGGCGCGGTCGCCGGCTCGTTTTTGAACTGCGCGGCTTGGCGGATCGTGCGGGGCGAGTCCTTCATCAGGGGCCGCAGCCGCTGTCCCGCCTGCGGGCACACGCTGGGCGCGTCGGAGCTTATACCCATCGTGAGTTGGGTCGTCCAGCGGGGCCGGTGCAAGGCCTGCGGCGCGAAGGTGTCCGCGCGTTACCCGCTGACGGAGCTGTGCTTCGCGGCGCTGACGGTCATGTGCCTTTTGCGCTTCGGCCTGACGCCGCTGTGTCTGCGGAACTTTTTGTTCCTGTGCTGCCTGTTCCTGCTGACGCTTACAGACCTGGAGGACATGACCATCCCGGACGGCTGCCACATCGCGGCCATCGCCATCTGGGTGATCTTCCTGCCCTTCACGTTCAAGGGCTGGCGGGACGTGCTGATGTCCGTCCTGGCGGCGTTCATCTACGGCGGCGGGCTGCTTTTGGTGTCCCTCATCATGGACAAGGTGCTGGGCCGGGACAGCCTGGGCGGCGGCGACATCAAGCTGTTTTTCGTGATCGGGCTCTACCTGGGCATCGTGGGCACGCTTTTTGCGCTGGTGCTGGCGTGCGTGCTGGGGCTGGCGTTCAACGCGATCTTGAACCGCAAGGACGGCGGGCGGGCGTTCCCGTTCGGGCCGTCCATCGCGGCGGCGGCGGCGCTGATGCTCCTGTATGGGGAGCCGCTGATAAAATGGTATATGGGCCTTTTGGGATGAGGTTGTTGTATGGCAAAGACGGTTCTGGGTATCGACATCGGGCATGACGAATTGAAGCTCGCCCTGGTCAGGGGCGGCCGCGTGGTCAAGGTCGCGACGGCGACGATGCCCGAAAACCTGCTGCGCGAGGGCAGGATCACCTCCCGGGAATCCCTGGGGGAGCTTCTGCGCGCCACGATGAAGGAAAACGGCATACGCGCCAACCACGCCGCCTTCGTGATCCCCAACGAGACGGTGTTCATCAAGAACGTGGAGATGCCCTGGATGACCGTGGACCAGTTGGAGTACAACCTGCCGTTCGAGTTCAACGACTACATCACCGGCGAATTGAAGGACTACGTGTTCGACTACGCGGTGCTGAACAGCCCCGACGACGGCGCGGCCCAGGCGGGCGAGGACGGCGAGGCCGCCGGCGAGGCCGATGGCGAAAGCGGCAGCGGCATCATGGAGCTGATGGCCGTGGGCACGCTCAAGGCCGTGCTGGAGGACGCCCAGGAGGTGCTGCGCAAGGCCGGGCTTCGGCTGGTGATGAGCGCGCCGGGCCTGTGCGCCTACATAAATCTCTTGAGGCGGCAGAAGGACGACCTGACCCAGGTGGCCGACGAGTTCGGCATACTGGACCTGGGGTACAGCTCCATCCGCATGTTCATGTTCCGGGAGGACCGCCACATCGCCACCCGCGTGCTGGAGGTGGGCCTGTCCACCCTGGACGACGTGCTGGCGGACGCCTACGGCGTGGATGTCCACCTGGCGCACACGTACCTGATGACCAACTACGAGAACTGCCAGCAGCGCGAGGAGTGCGCCGCCGCCTACGAGAACATCGCGGTGGAGCTGATGCGCGCGCTGAACTTCTATCGGTTCAGCAATCCCGGCACGGCCCTGTCGGATCTGTGGCTGTGTGGCGGCGGCGCGGTGATCGAGCCGCTGGCCGAGACCATCGGCGACATGCTGAACATACAGCTCCATCCCGCCGCGGAGCTGGTGCCCGGCGGCGACATGGTGGAGGATTGCAACACCTATGTGCAGGCCATCGGCATAGCTATGGGCTGATGTGGAGGTAAAAAGTGGCGGCAGCAAAGAACAAGACCCCCAAGCAGGGCCGCGCCAAAAAGACCCTCCGCGGCAAGATGCCGACGAAGCGGACGATCAACCTGGTGCTGGTCGACGAAAACAAAATACGGCTGACCACGGCCATCCCCGCGGTCATACTCATCATCCTCCTGGCGGTGCTGTTCAGCAAGTACCTGGTGGCGGACCGGCTGGTGGCGATGTCCACCTCCGCGGCCAAGGCCTCGCGCCTGCAGAACGACCTGAACGCGGCCATGGAGGCCGTCAACGGCTACGGCGACGTGGAGACCACCTACGCCCACTACACCTACCAGGGCATGTCCGCCATGGAGCTTTCGCTGGTGGACCGCACGCAGGTGCTGGAGCTGGTGGGCAACATGCTGCCCAAGGACGCCTCCAGGGAGAACATGCAGCGCTTTTTGAAGCTGATGATCGCCCTGCTGCGCAGCTACCCCGGGAGCGAATTGGAGACCATCACGCTGGACGAGCTGGCCGCGCGGGTGGTGGCGCTGCTGCGGGAGTACTTCCCGCCGCGGTATGAGATCACGACCTGGAGCGTCACGTCGAACCTCCTGACCATCGAGGTCACCGGCAACACGCTGCGCACGCTCAACAACCTGGCGCGGGAGCTGGAGCACAGCCCCATCGTGGACAGCTGCTCCATCATCACCGCCAACCGGGACAAGCAGGAGAACGTGGGCGGCATGGTCCGGGCGCGGCTGATCGTGTACCTGCAGCAGGCGCCCGCCGAGGAGGTGAGCGCGCCGTGAAGATCATGAGCCGTGAGTTCACGCTGGCCGAGCGGATACTGATCGCCGTGCTGGCGCTGATATTGGTGGGCCTCGTCTACTATCGCTTCGTGGACCAGACCGTGCGCGAGACCATCGCCAACAACGAGGCCGAGTCCGCCATGCTCCAGACCGAGCTGGACGCCATGCAGCAGCGGCTGGCCTATCTGTCCGGCATACAGGGCGAGATGGACAAGCTCGAGGCCGACGGCCGCATGAGCTGGATGGGCAGCTACAACAACTCCAAGGAGGAGGTCGCCTTCCTGAACGACATCCTCGCGGACACCGTGCGCTACTCCGTGTCCTTCGCGGACGTGAGCCGCATCGGGGACCAGATCCGCCGAAGCTTCACCCTCCAATACACCGCCGCCACCTACGCCGCCGCCCAGGACATCATGCTCAGGCTGGCCACCAGCAAAAACCGCTGCCTGGTGGGCGACGTGCGCTGCAACATCAATTCAGACGGCACCGTGTCCATCGCCGCCTCGGCCACGTTCTACGAGACCATGGTCGGCGGCACGCCCGACGCCGCGCTGCCCGCCAGCTCCGCCGCGGCGAATTCGTAGCGCTTATTTATCCCGCCCCTGTTCCTGACCGGAACGGGGGCGTCATTTTTTTCGCGGGGACCGCGTTCGCAACACAAAAGCCCTTGATATTTGGGCGCGGAGCATGTATTATTATAATGATGAAGCATGGCCTCGAGCCATATAAAGAAAGGAAGTCAAACCATGAGCATCGTCAAGAAGAGCTTCGGCACGCTGCCGGACGGCCAGGCGGCCGACCTGTACATCCTCACCAACGCCAGCGGCGCGTCCGTGGAGATCACCAACTACGGCGGCATCCTCCGGGCGGTCAACGTGCCCGACAAGGACGGCAAGCTGGACAGCGTGGTGCTGGGCTACAACGACGTGAACGGCTACATCCCCACCGTGGGCTACATCGGCGCGCTGATCGGGCGCGTGGGCAACCGCATCGCCAACGGCGAGTGCGAGCTCAACGGCCAGAAGCTGACCCTCGCCAAAAACGAGCGGGGCGTCACCCACCTGCACGGCGGCAACGTGGGCTTCAACCTCAAGCTGTGGGACGCGACCCCCCTGGAGGGCATCTGCCAGGACCAGCTCATTTTGAAGTACACCAGTCCCGACGGCGAGGAGGGCTACCCCGGCACCCTCAAGGTGATGGTCACCTACACCTTCACCGACGAGAACGAGCTGATAATCCGCTACGAGGCCGTGTCCGACAAGGACACCCTGTGCAACCTGACCAACCACACCTACTTCAACCTGGCGGGCGAGGCGTCCGGCAAGCAGATCGTGGACCACATCTTCGAGATGAACTGCGACACCTTCACCGTGGTGGACGAGCGTTGCATCCCCACCGGCGAGCAGCGCGACGTGACCGGCACGCCCTTCGACTTCCGCGCCCCCGCCCGGGTCGGCGACCGGCTGGACATGACGCCCAACGACGAGCAGCTCCGCTTCGGCGCCGGCATCGACCACAACTTCAACATCAACGACTTCGAGGCCGGCCTACGCTTCGCCGCCGAGATCACCGATCCCGATTCCGGCCGCGTGATGGACGTGTTCACCGACATGCC
This sequence comes from Clostridia bacterium, assembly GCA_017471125.1. GTDB lineage: Bacteria > Bacillota > Clostridia > Christensenellales > Aristaeellaceae > UBA2862. Next base: position 4,636 of record JAFUWR010000206.1, read on the forward strand.
CGCCGTGCAGTTCTACGCCGCCAACAACCTCCACGGCAAGAACCCCGGCCGCTCCGGCCGCGTCTACGGCCCCCACGAGGGCTTCTGCCTGGAGACCCAGTTCGCGCCCGACTCCATCAACCACCCCGAGTTCATCGACTCCGTGCTGCGGGCGGGCGAGAAGTACGACTTCACCACCATCTTCGCGTTCGACATCGCGGGGGAGGATGAGGAGTGACCATGGAAGTACGCACGCGCTTTGCGCCGAGCCCGACGGGTTACATGCACCTGGGCAACCTGCGGACGGCGCTGTACACCTATCTGTGGGCCCGGCGGAAGGGCGGCAAGTTCATACTGCGCATCGAGGACACCGACCAGGTGCGCGAGGTGCCGGGCGCCATCGACGTGATCTACAACTCGTTGAAGATCGCGGGCCTGTCCCACGACGAGGGCCCGGACGTGGGCGGCCCCTGCGGGCCCTACATCCAGTCCCAGCGCAAGGACACCTACATGCCCTACGCCAAGCAGTTGATCGAGTCCGGCCACGCCTACTACTGCTTCTGCACCAAGGAGCGCCTGGAGGAGGCCCGCAAGGCCGCCGAGGCCAAAGGCCAGACCTTCAAGTACGACAAGCACTGCCTGGGCCTGTCGAAGGAGGAGATCCAGGCCAAGCTGGACGCGGGGGAGGAATACGTCATCCGCCAGAACATCCCCACCGAGGGCAAGGCGGGTTTTGACGACGTGATCTACGGCCACGTGGAGGTGGACTGCGACACGCTGGACGACAACGTGCTCATCAAGGCCGACGGCCTGCCCACCTACAACTTCGCCAACGTCATCGACGACCACCTGATGGGCATCACCCACGTCATGCGCGGCAACGAGTACCTGTCCTCCGCGCCCAAGTACAATTTGCTGTACGAGGCGCTGGGCTGGACGCCGCCCACCTACGTGCACCTGACCCCCGTCATGGTGGAGGGCACGTACCGCGACAAAAAGACCGGCCAGTACCAGATGACCGAGGACGAGAACGGCAACCCCGTCAAGGCCATCGTCAAGCGCAAGATGTCCAAGTCCCAGGGCGACCCGTCCTTCGAGGACCTGCTGGAGCAGGGCTATCTGGTGGAGGCGGTCATCAACTACCTGGTGCTGCTGGGCTGGAGCCCCCGGGGCGAGCGGGAGTTCTATACCTTGAAGGAGCTGGAGGAGGCGTTCGACCTGGAGGGCTTGAGCAAGTCCCCGTCCTTCTTCGACATGCAGAAGCTCAACTGGTTCAACGCCGAGTACATCCGCAAGCTGCCCCCGGAGAAGTACCTGGAGATCGCGACGCCGTGGCTCGAAAAGGCGCTGGACCCCGCGAGGTTCGACTTCAAGCGGCTGGCCGAGCTGCTGCAAGGGCGCACCGAGGTGTTCAGCCAGCTCCCGGACATGGTGCGTTTTTTGAAGGAGCAGCCCGAGTTCCCGGTCGATTTCTACGTGAACAAGAAGCAGAAGTCCACCCTCGAGAGCGCCAAGGCCGCGCTTAACGCGCTCAAGCCCATATTGGAGGGCATCGGCGACTGGACCGAGGCCGAGCTGCACGACCGCGTGATGGAGGCCATTCCCGGCCTGGGCATGAAGAACGGCCAGGTGCTGTGGCCCATGCGCATCGCCATCTCCGGCCAGATGTCCACCCCCGGCGGCGCGTTTGAGATCGCCTACCTGCTGGGCAGGGAGGAGACGCTGCGCCGGCTGGACGCGGCCATCGCCGCGCTGGACGCGTGATCGCGCCGGATGATCATTCACAACCCTGC
>JAFUWR010000207.1 GCA_017471125.1 Clostridia bacterium
GAGGCCGACGGCCCAGCGCCCGGCCCAGCGGCCCGCGGCCCAGCCGAGGCAAAACCGACCGCAGTCGGGAAATATCGGCGGCGGCAGGCTGCCCCGGGGCTTCATGCCGCTGCTTGGCATCTGCGCGGGCATACTGGTGATCGGCCTGCTCCTGCAGGGCTTCATGCCGGACGGCTTCCCGCTGGTCAAAGAGGAAAAGGCATCGCCCCGCAAGACGCAGATGGTCACGGAGATCCACAGCCACGGCCCGCTGCGCATCAACGAGATCATGACCTCCAACGACGGCGTCATCGGCGACGAGGACGGCAACAGCCCCGACTGGGTGGAGGTCGCCAACGTCTCCAACGGCGCGGTGGACCTCAAGGGCTACGTGCTGGCCCGCAATTCCAAGGCCGGCAACGTGTTCGTGTTCCCGGAGCTTCGGCTGGAGGCGGGGGAGTGCGCCATCGTGTTCTGTGACAGCCAGGTCCGCGAGAACGCGGGCGGCGAGCTGCACGCGCCGTTCAGACTATCCTCCACCGGCGACGTGCTGATGCTGTTCAACACCGCGGACGTGGCGGTGGATACGGTGAACATCCCGGCGCTGGCGCAAAACGCCACCTACGCCCGCACTGGCCCGGAGACCTGGGAGATCAGCACACAGCCCACGCCGGGCATGCTGAACACCGACGAGAACTACCGGGCGCTCACCACCGTCACCGGCAACAGCGAGGTGCAGCTCGCGGAGGTCATGTCCTCCAGCGCCACCTACGCGCCGGACGAAAACGGCGTCTGCCACGACTACGTGATCCTCAAAAACGTCACGGGGTCCGACGTGGACGTGGGCGGCTGGTACCTGTCCGACACCCAGACCACGCCGCGGATGTGGCGCATCCCGGCGGGGGTGACCATCCCCGGCGGCGGCACGCTGACCATCCACTGCTCCGGCCTCAACCGGACCGACGACCCCCAGCACCTGCACACCAGCTTCAAGCTCTCCAGCGAGGGCGAGCAGGTGATTCTGTCCGACGCCTCGGGACGCCCGAGGGACATGGTGACCTTCGATCTGCTAAAGACCGACACCGCCATCGTCCGGGCCGCGGACGGAAGCTGGTCGGTGGGGAACCCCACGGCGGCGCACATAGAACCGACGCCGACCAAATAAAAACCGACCCGGGTCGGGAATACGGGGAACGACCTCTCCGTCACAGCCTGCGGCTGTGCCACCTCCCCTGACAGGGGAGGCAAGGGGGTTCCGACCATGCGCGGCAGCCTTGGCTCCCCTGCGTAAGGGGAGCTGGCGCGAAGCGCCTGAGAGGTCGTCGGCCCGAAAACCTGTCAGCCCCGGAACCAAAATGGAAATCAAACAGTCTAACTTAAACGACATACGCTTTTTACTGGAACGATTTGGGAGGGAACGCACATGAAGGGCAATCGTCGCATGAGCGGGAAGATGGGCAAGACCTGGCTGTCCCTGCTGGTCATCGTGGCCATGCTGACCCCGATGTTCTCCACCTTTGCCTTGGCGGAGGACGAATGGGCGGACGCGGGCGACAACGACGCGGCCTACGAGGCCTATTACGAGGAGGACGACGCCTCGGACGATCCCTGGGAGGACACCCAGGACGACTACGAGGAGCCGGACGACGACGAGCCGACCTATGAGGAGCCCGACCCGGAGCCCACCGAGGCCCCGACGCCCGAGCCCACCGAAGCGCCGACCCCTGAACCCACCGAGGAACCCACCCCGGAGCCCACGGAGGAACCGACGCAGGAGCCCACAGAGAGCCCCACGCCCGAACCCACCGAGGAGCCCGCGGCGGCCCCGGTGATCGTGGCGCTGTCCGCGAACGCCTCCAGCGAGGAAGTGACGCAGAAGCCCAAGCTCAAGAGCTATCTCGCCGACCTGCCCGGCACGGCCATCGCTACGCTGGACGACGGCGAGACGGTGGAGGTCTCCATCGAGTGGAGCGCGGACGACAGCGAAGCCTACAAGCAGGCGAAGTACGGCGAGTTTCACTTCACCGCCCGTCTGACCGACGCCGCCTATGAATTGGGCGACGGCGTGAGCATGCCGCGGGCGACCCTGTACGTCGCTTATATCAGCGGCTTTGCCGCCGACCTGTCCGGGGAAGCCGTCGCCACCGAGCGCCCCGCGCCCACCGCGGACGGCGTGGCCGAGGCGCTGCGCTGGCCGGACACGCTGACCGTGACCCTCCAGGGCGCGACCGTCCAGACGCTGACCCTCCCCATCGTCTGGGAATGTGAGGATTACGACCGGCGCGACAGCGGCGTCTTTGCGTTCACCGCCGCGTTCGACGGCGAGGACTACATATTGGCCGACGGCCTGCGGATGCCCGTCATGACGCTGGCGCTGGCCGTGTCCGACGAATTCGAGCTGACCATGGCCCCCGACTACACCCTGACGATCACCGGCTGGAAGCGCGACGCGGGCGACCTGGTGGTACCCGAGACCATCGGCGGCTTCCCCGTGACCGCCATCGGAGACTATGCCTTCGCGAACCACGAGGACCTCATGTCCGTCACCCTTCCCGACGGCATCGAGGCGCTGGGACATAGGGTGTTCGACGGCTGTGACTACCTGATGTTCATCGAGCTTCCCGATTCCCTCCTGGAGGCCGAGGACGATACCTTCGACGGCATCTATGCCGACGCCGCGTTCATTCTGAACGTCGCCAACGAGACCACCCTGTCCAAGCCCAACGTTTTCAGGGGCGAGGGCGAAAAGATCGTGCTGCCCAGGGCTGTGGATTCCATCATCGTCGCCGACGACGGCGAGCTGACCGTGGCCACCGACTACACCGTCGAGGCCGACAGCCTGCTGGGCCTGTCCGTGGAAAAGGGCGGCAAGCTCACGCTCAAGGCGGACAACACCATCGTCAATCTGAACAGCATCACCGTCGCCGGTAAATTTGAAAACAGGGGGACGGTCTATGGCTGCGCCTCCGGCAGCAGCTTGAAAGGCAAGATCAAAAACTACATCACCGACCACACCGGCAAGGGCACCTGCGAAATCTGCGGGGAGACCCTGCCCGTGACCGAGGACGAGGCTGAAAAAGAGACCGAAGTCGGTTCCGAGGAAGCGGCGGCTGACGTGGCCCCGGCTGTGGACGACCAGATCGTCGCCGAAGCAGGGGAGAAGCCGACAAAAAAGTTGACGGTAAATTATGTTGGCGCTACGGATGTAAGCGGACGTGTTTATAAGTCGTTTGATGGAAATGACAGCGTAAAAATTTCTGCGGCTGATTTTGTCATTGATGAGACAAGTTTGGAAGAGCAGGACAAAGACAAGGTCGCTATTAGCGCTGTTACAGCGAGATATAATGATTATAGGGCAGGCAATCAAAGCATAACGGTCAGTTTTGAATTAAGTCAAACTAATGCAAGCTGCAATTATGTTGTTGATGATGTGCTTCTGAATGGAGTGATATATCCATATATTATAACCTCAAGTTATGTTACATGCTTTATTGCAGATCAGGATTACACGGGTTCTGCGATAAAACCGAAGCCTGTATTAAAATATAATGGGTATGTATTGGTAGAGGAGGAAGATTTTAGGATAGCTTCCTATGCTAATAATATCGAAAAGGGAGAGGCAACAATCAGTATTGTCGGAACAGGGAATTTCTATTCGGATTCAAGTAGAACAGAGACATTCAAGATCGTCGATAAGAATACCCCTCGGACACTGTTGATAAGGCATAAGGATTATGAAAATTCTGATTCTCCTTCCATAACAAAAGAATATGACCCGACTACATATTCGGAATTTGATACTTCGGAGTTTAATGTCTATAATATCGCTGATAGTGATATTGGGAAAGTAAAGATTACGAAAGCTACGGTCGTATCAAGGACGAGCTACAATAATAGATCAACCGTAAGTATAAAGTTTGAGATCGATCAGACCGGGGCCGAACACAGCTATGTCGCAGATGACATGACGGCTTATGTTACCTATACGCCGTGCGATATTTCGGGTTTCACCATCGACGATATCGCCGACCAGGTGTTCTACGGCACGCCTGTAACCCTTGATTACTTCGACTTCTATGACGGCGAGACGGAGATGGTCGAGGGCACCGACTACACACTCACTTACAAGAACAACGATAAAGTCGGAGTGGCTACCCTGACCGTGACCGGCAAGGGCTTCTATACCGGCTCGGTAAGCAAGACCTTCAACATCGTAGAAGAAGGCACGACGACCATCGACATCACGGATAATGCTGATGTCACCATCGACGCCATCCCTGACCAGACCTATACGGGTTCCGCCATTACTCCCGAGATCGTGGTGAAGTACAGCGGGACGACATTGGTCAAGGACACGGACTACACCGTTTCCTACGATAATAATACCGCCGTTGGTACCGCCACCGCGACCGTGACCGGCAAGGGCAACTATACCGGCACAAAGACCGCTACCTTCAACATCGTCGACGGCGGAGACCAGGACGACGAGGAGCAGGTCTCGGGCGAGTGGGTCTACCGCGTGGTGGACGGCAAGGCGTACATCGACGGCTGGAACGGCACCAGCGGCAGCGTCACCGTGCCCGCGACCCTGGGCGGCGCGCCCGTGGTGTCCCTGGCGGAGTACACCTTCGGCAAGGACGTGGTGACCGAGGTCGTGCTGCCCGACGGGCTGACGACCCTCAACCCCGACGTGTTCGGCGGCTGCCCGAACCTGAAATGGGTGACCCTGCCCGACACGCTGACCAGCGTGCCCAGCGGCCTGTTCGACGGCTGCGCCGACGGCACGGTGGTGACCCTGTCCGTCAGCGACGAGAGCACCATGACGGCCAAAGACACCGTCAACGGCGTCAAGCTGCCCGCGGACATCGCCTCCATCCACGTGAAGAACGGCGGCAGGCTGACCGTGGACTGCGACTTCACCGTGGAGGACGACGACAACTACAACGAGATCATCGTCGATCAGGGCGGCACGCTCACGCTTAACAGCGGCAAGAAGATCGTCAATAAGAACAGCATCACCCAGAACGGCACGTTCAACAACAACGGCAGCGTCTACGGGTGCTATTCCGGCAGCTCGCTGACGCCGTCCGGGTCCATCGCGAATTACATCACCGAGCACACCGGCGAGGTCGGCTCCAACTGCTCCATCTGCGGCGAGCCCATCACCGGCAAGACCAACCGCGACCTCACCGTGGCGCTCAAGTCCGGCAAGACCGTCACCAAGGTCTACGACCGCGAGGCCGACGCCGACCTGACCATCGACGACTTCGACATCACCGGCATCGAGACGGGGGACACCGTGGCCCTGACCGTGGACGCCGCCTACAACGACGCCAACGTCGGCACCGGCAAGCCCGTGACCGCGCGGTTCACCATCACCAGCCAGCAGAGCGAGAAGTACACCTATCGCGTGTCCAACCTCTCCCTGACCGGCAGCATCACCGCCAAGCCCCTGAGCGAGCTGACCATCGCGGACATCCCGGACCAGACCTATACCGGGTCCGCCATCACGCCCGAGGTCAGCGTCAAGCACGACAGCTATACGCTGGTCGATAAGACGGACTACACCGTGGCGTTCACCGACTACACCAAGGTCGGCAAGGCCACCGCGACCTTCACCGCCGTGACGGGCGGCAATTACAGCGGCACCGCCACCAAGACCTTCAACATCGTGGAGAACGCCGGGAAGATCGCCATCACGTATTCCGGTTCCGCGCCCACCAAGGTCTACGACGGCACCAACACCGCCACGCTGTCCGCGTCCGACTTCACCGTCCCCGACGCCTACAAGGGCACCGTGACCATCCAGTCCGTCACCGCTACCTACAACACCGCCGCCGCGGGCACCGGCAAGACCGTCACCGCCAAGCTGACGCTCAAGCCCAGCACCTATACCTGCGACGACGTGACGATCTCCAACGCCACCATCACGGCGCGGCCCATCGGCGACTCCGCGATCACCGTCGGCAGCATCGCCGAGCAGACCTACACCGGCTCCGCCATCAAGCCCTCCGTCACCGTGAAGTACAACTCCACTACGTTGTCCGAGGACACCGACTACACGCTGAGCTATTCCAACAACACCAACGCCGGTACCGCCACCGTGACCATCACCGGCAAGGGCAACTTCTCCGGGACCCGGACGACGACCTTCACCATCAAGGCCGCCTCCACCCAGAAGCAGCTCACCATCACCTTCACCGGCTCCGCGCCGACGAGGGTCTACGACGCCACCGCCAACTGCGGCTATTACACCGGCACCAGCCCGAACACGGTCTATCATCCGCTGCTGGAGACCAAGGACTTCAAGATCGAGGGCCTTGAGAGCGGCGACACCGCTACCATCTCCACGGATTACCTAAAGACCCTCAAGTTCGACAGCAAGAACGCCGGGACCCGCACCGTGGCCGTGAACTTTGACGGTCATTTGAGCTTCTCGAGCAGCAACAAGAACACCTACACGCTGTCCGCAAGCTCCGTCAAGTCCATCACCGGCTCCATCACCAAGAAGGCCGTCACCATCACGCCCAAGGCCGGGCAGAGCAAGGTCTGGGGCGCGAACGACCCGTCCTTCTCCGGCACCGTCAGCGGCGTGCTCAACGAGACCCCGGCCATCTCCGTCACCGGCAAGCTGGGACGCGAGGCCGGCGAGACCATCGGTACCTATAAGTACACCACCGGCACGCTGGCCGTGTCCAACACCACCAACTACGAGATCAAGGTGGCCGACGGCACCTTCGCCATCACCGCGAAGCCCATCAGCGCCAGCGACGTGATCGTGGGCGCCATCGAGGCGCAGAAGGCCACCGGCTCTCCGCTCACGCCGGACGTGTCCATCCGCTACAACGCGCCCAAGCTGGGCACCCAGACGCTGACGAAGAACACCGACTACACGCTGAGCTATTCCAGCAACACCTCCGCCGGCACGGCCACCGTGA
>JAFUWR010000208.1 GCA_017471125.1 Clostridia bacterium
CGGAGGATCTCTCCCTGATCGGCATAGCGATCGTAGGTCTTTCTGTATCCAAACAACAGGACCACTGCCAGGACGATCATCAGGCACAGATACACCAGTACACCCCGCAATGCGTTTTCGGGAATGTGCTGATAGATCCGCTGTTGATCGATGATGTAATAATAGAGGATGCCATCCTCCTCATCAGACATGCCATACACCCGGACGCCGTCCATTCGGAAGAAGCCCATGTAGTTGTCCGTAAGCGCCTCGCGCGGCAGTCCCAGGCTGACGGCGGTCTTGCCGATGAAATCCGCCTCGCTGGAGGAGAGGATGCGGCCGGAATCCGGATCGACGCTGAAGCACATGGTGTTGGAGGAGTCGACCGACCGCATGATCTCATCCGTGGACAAGAAGGAATCGCTCGTCACCCGGTCGGGATCGACAAACATCAGCAGGGCCCAGTAGGTCGCGCCTCGGCCATCGTTACCATTGCGGGGCAGCGAGACGCCGAACACCGAGTGGGTCGATGATGTCTGGGCGTCCGTCACGCGCGCCTTTGAAATCGGCGAAACCCCCTTCAGCAGACGGCAATAATCCTGCATCTCCTCGCCACCGTCGGAGAGCGTCAGCCCGCTGTATGGGGTGTTGGACATGACCTGAGTACCTGTTTCATCATAGACGATCATGTGATCAGCGCCGATGGTCGCGCAGGCGGCGTCCAGCATGGTCGCGTCGATCTGATCTGCTTCGGAACGGATCAACAGGCCGACGGCTTCCGCAGACTCTTCAAAGGTCTTCATCCAAACCTGTTGATATTCCTCCGCCATCGCCCTGTTGGAATCCAAATGCGTTTGCAGCGCTCGAAGCGTTTTTTCCGCCATGCTGCTTGCGTTAAAGCTGGCAAACAGGCATTGCAGGAACACTGATACTCCAGCGATCGCCAGCATACCAAGCATGATGAAGGCCGCCTCGCGCCTGTAGACCATGCGGGGAGAAAAGGTCTTTTTCTGCTCGTCGTTCAGCTTATGCCGGATGACGAGATTGTAAACGGAGATCGCCCAGGCCAGAAACGCAAACCCGACGATGGCAAACACAGCCAGCAGAAGCGCCGTCCTTTCGGCGGCCCGTGCGATCGGCTGATCGGAGGGAAGCATGAAGACGGTGACGACTCCCTGATCCTCCGTTTTCCGAAAATAGCACTCGTACTGTTTGCCTTTGATCGTCAGGCTTTGGCCTCCCGCCAGCGTCTTTGGATCTGAATCAGTAAAGCGGTCATGCTCGATCTCCGTCGCGCCATAGAGCATTTCCGATGTGATGCCGAAGTCCTCCGCCGTCTGGTAACCGGCAAAGTCCTCCGAGGCGTACAGGGGTATGGAGGCGGACATGTCCTCTCCATCCAGCAGGACAAACTGGAGGATGTATATGCCCAGAGCATCTTCGATCTCCCGGTTGCTCGCGCCTCGCCCGTTCAGGATATAATTGTATTCGAGGCTTTTTCCATAGTCTTCCCATTTCAGGAAAAAAGCGTCGTCGGACATTTTGTAGTAATAGATGATGTAGCTGTTTTCATCATCGTCAATGGTCACAAACCAACCCTTTTCCTCCTGGAAGGCTTCGGGATCGATCTGGATACCGACGGGCATGCCCGCGGGCAGCCGGACGCCATCCGAAGCGACGCGGACAACGGCCTGATCCGGGCCGGTGATCTGGTTCTGCGCGCCGTCAGTGTCCATCGCCTTCAGAGCTTCCCCATACATCTGAACGGTGTTGAGCTTGCTGTCGGTGATCTCATTTTCAACCGTGATTTGAAGCGCGATCTGTCTTTCCAGCTCCTGCGCGATATCGTAAATATTCATTCGGCTCTGAGTCAGGCTTTGCTCAACGGCCACGGAGGCGTTCCCGGCAAACTGTACGCGGTAGAACAACACGCAAAGCACGATAACCAAAATCGCTCCACCGATGAGCTTATAGCGCAATTCCTTCATATAGTCGAACTCCCTTCGTGGTACAGGGGGATGACCCTAAATCGTGATGGAATCATTATACCATAACAATGTGACCTGAACCGGGCAGAACGGTTATCTGTGGCGATAGACTGTCGTGGCCGTGCCTCCTGCGCTTATCGTGTACGCAAATACCGTTTGCGCGCAGACTGCGGAAGTGGTATAATGTTGACATTAGGGGGTGAGGGGCGTGTGCTGCCGCTACTGGACGGACAAGTCGCCGGAGCTTCGGGCGATCGTGGAGGAGATGAACCGCTCGCCGCTCATGGACAGGTGGGACGCGGTGACGACCTACGGCGAGATACGCCCCGCGGACGTGGCCCCGGTGGTCGCCTCCAACCGGGCGGGGGCGCGGTCGGTGTTCCCGATGAAGTGGGGCTTCACGGGGCGGACGCTGTTGATGAACGCCCGGTCGGAGACGGCGGCGGAGAAGCCGACCTTCAAGGAGGCCTGGGCGTCCCACCGCTGCGCGGTCCCGGCGTCGTGGTACTTCGAGTGGGAGCACCTTGTGGACGATAAGGGCCGAAAGCGCGCCGGCGACCGCTACAAGCTGCGCCCCGCGACCGGCGGGCTGACGTGGCTGTGCGGGCTGTACCGCATCGAGAACGGCCTGCCCGTGTTCGTCGTACTGACCCGCGCGCCGGGGGACGGCATACGCTTCATCCACGACCGCATGCCGCTGATCCTGCCCGAAGCTCACGTGGGCGAGTGGATACGCCCCGGCGCGGACCCGAACGCGCTGGCCCGGGCCGCGGTGACGGACATCGCCTACGAGAAGGGCTGACCCTGCGCATGGAGGAAATATGAGATCGTTGTTGATCAAGGACACCACCCGTCAGGAGCGCGAGCGCATCGTCGCCGAGTCCATCGGCAACATCGAGGGCGCGTGCGACGGGTGCAGCCCCGGCCTGATCGAGATGTACCAGGACTACATCGAGGGGCGCATGGAGCTTCGGGAGGTCAACATGGCCTTCAACGCCCGCTACACCTCCGGGGCCGAGGGTCCCGGCCGGGGCGGGTGCGACTATGCCCGCTGACGCCCGGGCGGCCCTGTCCCGGCACCTGTTCAAAATCGGGGCGGCGTACCCATTCTTGCGGGAGCCCATCGAGCGCTTGGAGCTGATCGAGGATAAGGATGTCGCGGCCCTCGCCACGGACGGCAGCCGGGTGTTCTACAATACTGGCAAGGTGCCTGCCCCGGCGGACGCGGCGCATATGGTGACCCACTGCCTGTTTCGCCACATGCGCGTGCCCGAGCACGCCGCGCGGCGGCTGTGGGACCTGGCCTGCGACCTGTCCGCGGAGTACCTGCGGGCGGAGCTGTTCCCCGGCCCGGACGGGCGATTGACCCAGATACAGGTGGCCGACGCGCTGCCGGAGGGGGTCGATCCCCGGTCGGCGGGCGCGGTGTACAGGGCGCTGTCGGACATGTTCGAGGACGAGCTGGACGAGCTGGCCGACCAGTTTGGCCGGGACGACCACCGCTACTGGCACGCGCCGCCCGCCGGGTGGACGCCGCCCGAGGCAAAAAGCGGCCCGGGGTGCGGCGGATCAGGCTACGTCAAGCCCGGGGCGCTGACCTACCGCGACTGGCTGGAGGCCGCGACGGCGGCGCTGTGGCCCTCGGAGGACGAGCTGATCGGCGGCACCTCCACCACCGGGCGCTTCGGCCTCGCCCCCGGCAGCCGCCAGGAGCGCATGCTGCTGCGGGAGGCGGGGAAGTACGACTTCTCCCGCTACCTGCGCCGCTTCTCTACCACCAGGGAGGAGATGCGGCTGGACCTGGCGGGGTTCGATTACATCCCCTATTACTACGGCCTGATGCGCTACGGCAACCTGCCGATGATCGAGCCGCTGGAGTACGCCGAGAGCCACAAGGTGGAGACGCTGGTGATCGCCATCGACACCTCCGGCTCCTGCAAGCGCCCGACGGTGGAGCGGTTTTTGTCGGAGATCGAGCGCATGCTGATGCGCCACGAGTACTTCTTCGCGAGGATGAACGTCCACATCATGCAGTGCGACGCCTTCGTGCAGTCCGACGTGGCCATCCACGCCTACGAGGACTGGAAGCGCTACACCAAGGACCTGGTCATCAAGGGGCGCAGCGGCACGGATTTCAGGCCGGTGTTCAGGCGGGTGGCGCAATTGCGTGCCCAGGGGGAGCTCAGGCACATGAAGGGGCTTCTGTACTTCACCGACGGCGACGGGGCCTATCCCCAGGAGAAGCCGCCCTACGAGACCGCCTTCGTGTTTTCGACCCGCAAGGCGCTGGAGCGCAAGCTGCCGGAGTGGATCATCCCGCTGTGCCTGGAGCGCCCGGACGAGGAGCGATGACGAATGAACATACAGGAAGCCAAGCTGGAGATCGCCCGCACGTACCGGGCCTACATCAAGCGAAAGCCCGACGGGAGCCACAGGATACCGCCGGAGAAGCAGCGGCCGGTGCTGCTGATCGGCCCGCCGGGCATCGGCAAGACGGCCATCATGAAGCAGATCGCCGAGGAGACGGGCTGCGGGCTGGTGGCCTATTCCATGACCCACCACACCCGGCAGAGCGCCATCGGCCTGCCGTTCATCTCCAAGAAGGAATACGGCGGAGCCGAATACTCGGTCACCGAGTACACCATGAGCGAGATCGTCGCCGCCATCTACGACTACATGCGCGACACGGGGAAGCGAAGCGGCATACTGTTTTTGGACGAGATCAACTGCGTGTCCGAGACCCTGAGCCCCGTCATGCTCCAATTGTTGCAAAACAAGACCTTCGGCAACGTGCCCCTGCCCGAGGACTGGGTCATCGTCGCCGCCGGGAACCCGCCGGAGTACAACAAGTCCGTGCGGGAGCTGGACATGGTGACGCTGGACCGGGTCAAGCACATCGACGTGGAGGCCGATCTGGCCATCTGGCAGCGCTACGCCCAGGCCCAGGGCGTGCACCCGGCCATACGGACCTACCTGAGCGTCTATCCCGACCACTTCTACAAGATCAAGGACACCGACCGGGGGCAGCTCTTTGTGACGGCCCGGGGCTGGGAGGATCTGTCGCTGATGCTCGAGGCCTACGAGGAGGACGGCGTGCAGGTGGGGCCGGACTGGTTCCTGCAATACCTGCAATATGACGAGATCGCCCGGTCCTTCGGCCTGTACTACGACCTGTTCACCCGCTTCGCCGGGCGGCTGGCGGGGGAGGGGACCTCGCTGGGCGACATGCTGCTGGCCGACCTGGATCGGCTCGCCGCCTGCGCGTCCACCGAATGTCTGGCCATCGCGGCGATGCTGTTCCACACTATCGAAGGGGAGGCTGCGCGTCTGGACGAGGAACGCCTGCGGCTCGCAAGGCGGCGGGAGCTCCTGTCTCTGCTGCCCGACGACGCGCGCTTTTCCGTCGAGGTCGACGCCCGCGCCTTCTTCGACGAGAAGCGCCGGGCGGTGGAGATCAAGGTGTCCCACGGCGTGATGAAGCCCGCCGAGGAATACCGGGAGACCGCTGTGCTGGACGCCCTCGAGGCCGACGCCAACCGCTGGCGGGCGCTGCCGCCGGGGGACAGGCCGGGATTCTCCGCCCATGAGCGGGCGCTGATCGACGCCGCCGAGACGGACCGCGTCGCGTCGGCCAGGGCCGTGTCCGAGGCCGTCGCGACCGCCTACCGGGTGCTGGACATGTGCCCCCAGGGGCGCAGCGCGACATTGTACCTCACCAACGACCTCGCGGCCTCCGCGCCCTGCGCCGCGCTGCTCGAGCAGTTCCCTTCGGCGGCGTTCGAGAAGTATAAGCAGGAGATCGAAGTCTGACCGACGTTCTGTGTCGCTGATTTTTTCACCTTGCCAACCCGCGGGAAATGTGGTATAATGGATTCGTTCATGCGGCAGTGGTGGAATGGCAGACACCTCAGACTTAAAATCTGATGTCCGCGAGGGCGTGCGGGTTCGAGTCCCGCCTGCCGCACGAATCTTCGTGCTCTCGATGGTCATTCGGGAGCGAATGGGGGCGAAGCGATGGAGGTCGACGCGCTGCGCGAATTGTGCCGCCGCGAGACACTGGTCGTTTCGCTCCATTGTATGAAACGGCTCACCGAGCGCGACATAGGATTATCCGAGGTCATACGGGCCATAATGACGGGAGAGATCATCGAGGATTATCCCGACGACTATCCCTATCCAAGCTGCCTGGTCCTCGGCGAGGGTCTGCACGTCGTCGCCGGCGTGGGCGACGGTCGGCTATGGTTGATCACCGCTTATCGCCCCGACCCGGACCAGTGGGAGGACGACATGAGAACGAGGAGGGTGGCCAGATGAAGTGCTTCCGATGCAAGGGCGAGATGCGCCCGGGCGTGACGACCTTCGTCACCGACAAGGACGATTGCTGCATCGTCATTCGCCGCGTGCCCTGTCTCCAGTGCGACGCCTGCGGCGAGGTCGCCTTCAATGGCGAAGTGGCCGAGAACCTGGAGCGGCTCGTCAAAGCCGCAAGGCAGACCTTGACCGAGGTCGCCGTCCTGAAATACCCGGAGGCGGTGGCATGAGAAAAGCCCGTCACGCAACGACGCGCGGCGGGCATTTTTATGTCCAACGGGATAAACCTGTCTCCCTCCGGCTATCCTAACATAAGGAGGTGACGCCCATGGACATGCCCCACGCGGCGCTGATGCGCTCGGAGCTGAGCGCGGACTTAGGGGAGAACGTCGCGAAGCTGAAGGCGATCCTGAACGCGGGGGTGAACGCGGACGCGCACTTCCGGGACTTCATGGCGGGGGACGCGCGGGTCTGCGTGATCTACATCGAGGGGATGGCCTCGGACCAGAAGATCAACGACTTCATCCTGCGGGCGATGGCGGAGGGCCCGTCGCCCAAGGGCGCGGCGGGCGTCGAATGGCTGAAGGACCGGGTGCTGGAGGTGGCCCAGTGCGACGCGGAGCGCCGGGTGGAGAAGCTCGTCCGGGGCGTGGTCACGGGCATGACGGCGGTGCTCGCGGAGGGCTGCGACGAGGGGCTGCTGCTGGAGACCCGGGGCTATCCCGCCCGTCAGGTGGACAAGACCACCAACGAGTCGGTGGTGCTGGGGTCCCAGGAGGGCTTCGTGGAGAGCCTGCGCACGAACCTGACGCTGATACGCCGCTACGTGCCCTCGCCCCATCTGGTGGCGGAGGCGCTGACCGTGGGCACGGCCATTCCCTGCCAGGTATCGCTTATTTATCTGGAGGGGGTCGTCCGCCCCGGCGTGGTCGAGGCTCTGCGGGCGCGGCTCAAGCAGGTAGACGCGCCGGCGGTGCGGGGCATCGGCGAATTGCAGCAGTTCATCGAGGACAGGCCCGCCGCGCTGCTGCCGCAGATGCTCCAGACCGAGCGCCCCGACCGGGCGGCGGCGTGCCTGATGGACGGGCAGGCGGTGGTGCTGGCGGACAACTCGCCCTACGCGCTGGTTGCGCCGGTCAGCGTGTTCCACCTGCTGCACGCCTCGGACGACGCCTTCGCCCGCTGGCAGTACGGCAGCTTCCTGCGGGCGATACGCTTCCTGGGCCTGCTCATATCGGTGTTCCTGCCGGGGCTGTACATCGCCCTGACGGACTATCACATGCACCTCATCCCCATGAGCCTTTTGACCTCCATCGCCGAGGCCCGCTCCGGCGTGCCGTTCCCGATATTGGTGGAGATACTCATCATGGAGTTCTCGTTTTACCTCATCAACGAGGCCGGCACCCGCATGCCCCGGCAGATCGGCTCCGCGCTGGGCATCGTGGGCGCGCTGATCCTGGGGCAGGCGGCGGTGTCCGCGTCCATCATCAGCCCCATACTCATCATCATCGTGGCGCTGACGGGGCTGGGGAACTACGCCGTGCCCGACTACGGCTTCGGGCTGGGGCTGATCCTCTGCCGCCTGGGCGTGCTGGTCGCCGGGGCGCTGTTCGGGCTGTACGGCATCTGCGTGGCGGCCTACTGCATGGCGGCGGCGCTGTGCGGCATGCGGTCGCTGGGCCAGCCCTACGTCGCGCCGGTGGCCCCGCCCCGGCTCCACAACTGCGACATACTGCTGCGCCTGCCCGCGTGGCTGGGGGTGCACGCCATGCCCTGGGCGAAGCCGCGCAACTGGATGGAGGGCGATGCCCGTGAAGCGTGAGCTGACCCGACCGTCGGCCTCGGCGGCGGTGGCGGCGGCAGTCATCGCGCGGCTGTTCTCGGGGCTGATGGCCGAGACGCCCGACGTGCACAACGGCGCGTGGCTGTCGGCGGTCATCGGGCTGGCCGTCGCCCTGCCTGTATTATTCGTGATGCAAAGATGGAAGATGCCCCTGTTCAGGTGGGCGCTGGCGCTGTTCCTCATCTATGACGCCTATGACGTCCTGGAGAACGCCGCGTTCTCCGAGAGCTTCATCGCGTTCGACCACATGCCGGTGATCGTGCTGATGCTGCCGCTTGTGCTGGCGGCGGCGCGATGCGTAGGACTGGGCGGGGACGCCCTGGGCGCGGCGGCGCGGCTGTGGCTGATCGCGTTCGTGCCGCTGATCGTGATCGTGCTGCTGTACCAGTGGCCGTATTACCGCCCCGGCTGGCTCGCGCCCGCGCTGGGCTTCGGGCTGGGCGGCATCCTGCGGGCAGGGGTCCGCTGCGCGGGGTGGATGATCGCCCTGGGCGGCGCGGGGCTCATGCTCTGTCCCGATATGACCTTCGGGCACATGGCGGGGCGGCTGGCGATGGCGGCAGCGGTGGCGGCGCTGCTGATCGTCCTGCGCTTGATGATGGCCCCGGCCCTGGACGCCGCGGGGATGGACCGCCGCGTGCAATTGGACGCCCTGCTGACCAACGGCCGCGCCCCGCTGTACACGCAGCTCCCGATGATCGTCATGTGGACGGTGGGCATGCTGCACGCGCTGTGCTTCGAGGCCTGGGCGGCGCTGGCGCTGCTGCCGCGGAAGGGGCGCGGGCTGCTGGTCCTGCTGGTCGCGGCGGCGCTGCTGCTGACCGGGTGCCGCTCCGCGGGCGAGGTGGAGGACCAGGCCTACGCGCTGGTGCTGGGCGTGGACGCCAAAGCGGGCGGCGGCATCGAGCTGACCATCCGCATCCCGCGCATCGGGCACACCGGCCGCGGGGAGGAGGAGCCCTCCGAGGACGCCTACCTGGTGCTGGCGGCGGCGGGCGACGGCTACGCGGAGGCGCTGGAGCGGCTCCAATGGGCGGCGGCGCGGGAGCTGAACCTGAGCCACCTGAAGCTCATCGTGGCCTCCGAGGCGCTGGCGACGAGCGACGCCTTCCCCGACCTGATCGACCGGCTGGCCGAGACCCGCCACCTGTACGCCACCGCGGGCTTCGTGGTGTGCGAGGGCCGGGCGCGGGACTTTATCGAGGGGCAGGAGACCATATTGGGCACCCACCTGTCGGGAGAGATCGCGGCGATGTTCAGGCACTACGCGGCCCACGGCTACATCCCCCGGGCCACCTTCGCCGACCTGTACTACGCCACCCACTCTATTTACTCCGACCCTGCGGGCATCTGGGGCTTCATGGACGCGGGCGAGAGCAAGCCCGCCGCGGCCATGCTGGACGCCGACCAAGACGCGCTCAACGCCGACACGCTGACCGCCTCCACCCGGCAGTACCTGGGCGCGGCGCTGTTCCGGGACGGGCGCATGGTCGGCAGGCTGGGGGCGGGGGAGACGCTGCTGCTGGACCTGATGACCGGCAGCGTGGACAGCTTCACCTACGCGGCGGACGGCGCGGCCTGCATACTGTCCACCCTGCGGGGGCCGAGGCTGCGCGTGGACAAAGACATTGTCCGCGTGGAGGCAGACATCTTCCTCAACGCCGAGGACGCCTCCGACCGGGCGGCGCTGGACAACGCCGAGATCGCCATGCGACGCGACATGGAGGCGCTGGTGCGCCGCTGCCAGGCGATGGGCGTGGAGCCCTTTGGCTTCGCCGAGCGCGCCGCCGCCAGCTTTCCCACCTACGCCGCCTGGGAGGCGTTCGACTGGCATTCTAAGTTCGCCGACGCGCGGGTCGAGGTCGCGGTCAGGATCGAGGGGTCAGGAGGATGACTTCTCCTCCTGGTCCTCCGCCGGCTCGTCGATCTGGTTCATCAAGCCGTACCAGAGCTGCTTCTTCTGGTCGAGTATCTCGTTGTGGCCGCCCTTGTCGGCCTTTTTGCGCTCGTGGTTCACCACGGCGTTCAGTATCTCGGACAACAGCCCGGGCTTCTTCATATGACGCACCGCCTTTCGCAATTATACATTATATACTCCATTTGTTATGTTTTCCCCTTGCCAACCCACACCGGACGTGATATACTTGTGACTGGCTCATTTTTAGCATACGATATGAGGGGAAGGATATACATGAACGAACGCGAACGCCTGGGCAGCCGCCTGGGCTTTATCATGCTGTCGGCGGGCTGCGCCATCGGCTGCGGCAACGTCTGGAAGTTCCCGTGGATGTGCGGCCAGTTCGGGGGCGGCAGCTTCATGCTGGTGTACCTGCTGTGCCTGCTGCTGCTGGGCCTGCCGGTGCTGGTGATGGAGTTCGCCGCGGGCCGCGCGGCGCAGACCAGCCCCATCCACCTGTTCCAGAAGCTGCAAAGGCCCGGGGGCAAGTGGAGCTTCATGGGCGTCATATCGCTGGTGGGCAACGTGGCGCTGATGGCGTTCTACTGCGTGGTGACCGGCTGGATCATCTACTACTTCTACCGCTTCCTGACCGGCGCGACGGACGCGCTGGGCTTCGTGCCGATGATCACAAATCCCGGCGTGAACGTGGTGTTTTTGCTGGTGACGGTGGTGCTGGCCTTCGTCATCCTGAGCTTTGACCTGCAAAGCGGGCTCGAGCGGGTATCCAAGGTGATGATGACGCTGCTGCTGGTGCTGATGGTGGTGCTGGCGATCCACTCGACGCGCCTGCCGGGGGCGAAGGAGGGCCTGGCCTTCTACCTGGTGCCGGACTTCTCCAAGATCGACGGCGAGGTCGTGGTCGGCGCGATGAACCAGGCGTTCTTCACGCTGTCCATCGGCATGGGCAGCATGGCCATCTTCGGCAGCTACATCGGCAAGGAGCGCTCGCTGATGGGCGAGGCCGTGAACGTGATCGTGCTGGACACCGCCGTGGCCATCATCGCGGGCCTCATCATGTTCCCAGCCTGCTTCTCCTATGGCCTCGAGGTCAACGCCGGGCCGAGCCTGCTGTTCGACACCATGGCCTCCGTGTTCAATCACATGGCCGGGGGCCGCTGGTGGGGCACGCTGTTCTTCCTGTTCATGGTGTTCGCCGCCATGTCCACGGTGCTGGCCGTGTGCGAGAACATCCTGGCGATGATCCGCGAGCTGACCGGCTGGAGCCGTCCCAAGGGCGCCGTGCTGTGCGGCGTCGGCATCTTCCTGCTGGCCCTGACCACCGCGCTGGGTTACAGCGTGTTCCACTTCCAGCCCTTCGCCGAGGGCACGGCGTGGCTGGACTTCTGGGACTTCATCGTGTCCACCAATGTGCTGCCGCTGGGCTCGCTGGTGTTCGCGCTGTTCTGCTGCAACCGCTTCGGCTGGGGCTGGGACAGCTTCATCGAGGAGGCCAACGCCGGCGTGGGAATGAAGGTCAGGCCGTGGATGAAGCCGCTGTTCCGCTACTTCGTCCCCGCCGCGATCCTGTTCATCTATGTCTATGGCATCGTGAACTTCGCGTGGAAATGACCGCTTCGCGGGAAAAATCTCCAACGCCCTTGACAGGGACGGCCTCCTTGCCTTATAATAAGAGTACAGCAAGGGCTCCATTACCCTTATGATCCCGAATCATTAAAGAGATGGACATTAAAGCGGGTCTCCATTAACCCTCGGCCTTCGCCGTAAAGAGATGACCATTAACGCTTGTGTGGAGGGTGCATATCCTCCACACATTTGTGTATTGAGGTACATATGTTCACGCTGGATGGCAATTTGAGATTCATCAACATCGACACGGACTTCATAAAGGCGCTGCACGACGCCTGCGACGAGGTATACTATCGGCCCAGCGGCTACGAGAACAAGCCCTATCTCGGGCTGCTCGTGACCCATCAAGGGCGCAAATACGCCATCCCGCTCACGTCGGCCAAGCCGAAGCACCTGGCCTGGCGCGATGTGGACAATGACAGGTTCCTGATCTACGAGCTGGCGGACCGGCGCTTCCTTGGGGCGAGGGACATCTGGAAGCCCGCGAGCGATCCCA
>JAFUWR010000209.1 GCA_017471125.1 Clostridia bacterium
CGAGGGCTGGCTGTACCTGTGCACCTTCGTCGACCTGTTCAGCCGCCGCGTGGTCGGCTGGGCGACCGCTGACATCATCGACCGACATCTGGCTATCGCAGCCATCCGTAACGCCGTGGCGAACCGGCATCCCGGAAAGCGGCTCGTGATCCACACGGATCGCGGCTGCCAGTATACCTCATGGGACTTTCGGCGCGAGGTCGCCTCTATCGGCGGCATCCAGAGCATGAGCCGTCCGGGCACACCCTACGACAATGCCTGCGCCGAGACGTTCTTCAAGACGCTCAAAGTAGAGTGCGTCGACAGGGCGCATTTCAAGACCCGCGAGGAAGCCAAAGACGCGATCGCGGCATACCTGCTCTTCTACAACAGGCGCCGTATCCACCAGTCTCTCGGCTACCTCACCCCGGTTGACTTTGAGCACCTGTTCGCCGCTTGATTCTTTGCCAACCTTTTCGGCTGTCCGTGGTTTCGGTACCAGACCAGAGGCAAGGGGGTTACGGTTAGTACGCGGCAGCCTTGGCTCCCCTTCCAGGGGAGCTGGCACGCGAAGCGTGACTGAGAGGTCGTCCCCCAAATCGTAATCGCTCCATACAATGATAACGACGAAGCCCCGCGAGCGCATCGCGGGGCTTCGTCCGTCAGAACTCCAATACAGGCTTCGCCACGGGGGCGTTATCGGGGGTGAGGGGGACGGCGGTGATCTTCTCGCCGCAGTGGGGGCAGAGGTACTCGGCGTCCTCCTTGTCCTCGAGGGCGGTGAAGAACATCTTCTGGCACTTGGGGCACAGCTTGCCCGCCAGCGCGTCGGGGGCGTCCTCCTCCTTGGCCTTGTCGTTCTCGCCGGGGCGCAGCAGATGCAGCTTGTCCTCGCCGTCGCCGAAGGCGTCGTCAAAGTCCTCGTCCTCGTCGTCGTCGAGGAAGGGGAATTCGTCGTCGTCGCCGCGGTCGCCCTCCAGCTCCGCCAGGTCGTCGTCGATGGACTCCACGTAGTCGTTCAGGTCGTCCAGGAGCTCGTCCATGGCCTCCACCCGATCCGACAGCTCGCCCAGCAGATCCACCATCCCGGCCATCAGCTTGCCGTTGGCCGAGGCGTGGTCGATGTCCATGCCCTCCATCAGGCCCTTGAGATAGCCCACCTTTTTGCTCAGATTCTCCATCGCTGCACCTCCGTTCATACCATGCTATGCGCTATGGATGCGTTCGATTCTCATAGGACACCATAAGGCCGATGGCAAATTTTCCATCGACCTCGTAAGTGATGCCGGGTCAGGCGCTCAGGCGCGGCCCAGGTACATGCCGCCGTCGCGGGTGTCGATCTTCAGCACCTCGCCGGTCTCGATGAACAGCGGCACCTGGAGGGTGAGGCCGGTCTCGAAGGTGGCGGGCTTGGTGGTGTTGGCGGCGGTGTCGCCCTTGAAGCCGGGCTCGGTGTTGGTCACCTGCAGCTCCACGAAGTTCGGGGCCTGCACGCTGAAGGGCGCGCCCTTGAAGAAGCGCACGGTCACGTTGGTGTTCTCCTTCACAAAGGGCATGGCGTCCTCGACCTGGTCATGGGTCAGGGGCAGGTCGTCGTAGGTCTCCAGGTCCATGAAGTGATAGAAGTCGCCGTCGTTGTAGGTGTACTGCATCTCCTTGGTTTCGATATAGGCCTTCGGGAATTTCTCCGTCGGGTTGAAGGTGCGCTCGATCACGGAGCCGGTGACCACGTTCTTGATCTTGGTGCGCACGAAGGCCGCGCCCTTGCCGGGCTTGACGTGCAGGAAGGACACGATGGTCCACACGCCGTTGTCCATTTCAAAGGTCACGCCGTTTCTGAAATCGCTTGCGTTGATCATGGGGATCAATCCTCCTCAATATAGTCGTGGGTATGGGGTCGCAGTCACAGCTCGATCAGATGCTTCGGGGCGTGCATGGCGTTGACGACGCCGCCCGAAGTCATAATCACCGTGTCCTCGATGCGGCAGCCGCCGACACCGGGTATATATACGCCGGGCTCCACCGTGACCACATGACCGGGCTCGAGCACGGTCGCGTCATTGAAGTTGACCCGGGGCTGTTCATGGATGTACAGGCCGACGCCGTGGCCCAGGGACTGGCCGAACGCGCCGGGGTAGCGGGCGTCGAGGTAGTCCCGCGCGACCTTGTCGACGTCGCAGCAGCGCCTGCCGGGGCCGATGAAGTCCAGCGCCAGCGCCTGCGCCGTCTGCACGGCGTCGTAGATGGCCCGCAATTCCGGGGACACCTTGCCGAAGGCCACCGTGCGGGTGATGTCCGAGCGATAGCCGCGGTACGTCGCGCCGAAGTCCAGCGTCAGAAGCTCGCCCTCGGCGATGACGTGGCCGGACGGCACCGCGTGGGGCAGGGAGCCGTTCACGCCCGCCGCCGCGATGGTGTCGAAGGCCGGGCCCTCGCTGCCGAGCCGCAGCATCTGGAACTCCAGCTCGATCTTGGCGTCGATCTCCGTCATGCCCGCGTGGAGCCGCGGCAGGATGTCGATGAACGCCTGGCTGGCGATGCGGGACGCCTCGCGGATGCAGGCGATCTCCTCGCCGTCCTTGATCTGCCGAAGCTTCTCCGGGACGCCGCCCATCGGCTCGAGCGCGATGCCCGCAAGCGCCTTCTCCAGCGCCAGGTAGGCGTCGTGGGTCAGGAAGTCCGTCTCCACGCGCAGGGTCCTGACGCCCGCCCTCTGGCACAGCTCCCGCGCCACGTCCGCCTGCTTGCGCTCGGTGTCCGTGCGCTCCACCGGCCAGCCCGGGGCCTCGCGGCCCGCCGCCTCAATGTAGCGGAAGTCCGTCACCACGGCCCGCGCGTCTCGAGAGATGAACAGGCACCCCTCGCCCGCGTAGCCGGACAGATAGCGGATGTTCTCCGGGCGATGGATCAGCGCGGCGTCGGCGTCCAGCGCTGTCAGGAAGGCGTTCAGGTGGTTCGTTGCGCTCATTTTACGTGCTCCTCGGCCGAAACGTATCCAATCTACGTCTCATCATCCCTTTCATTATAGCACATCGCGCCGGGAATTACCATAGGGAAATGATAATTTGCGGCGACAAATGCGCAAAAAAACCGGCCTCTCGGCCGGTATGAAGGCAAATCACGCGATGGCGACGCCGTTGACGTACAGCGTGAAGCCGTTCAGGTTGACGTTGGACAGGTCGCCGTCGAAGGCGGTGACATAGCTGTCGCCGGTGAGGATCCAGGTGGAGCCCGCGTCGATGGTGACGGAGGCGCTGCCGGTGCACTTGATCGCGCCCACGTAGTCGGAGCCGTCGGTCAGGTTCAGCGCCACGCTGGACACCTCGTCCACCTCGATGTCGCCGTAGGCCTCCTGGGCGGTCAGGTTCAGCGTCACGTTGCCGCCGTTCTGCCCGGCCCTGCCCCAGGCATCCGCGGTGGCGGAGAGCAGGGTGTCGCTGTCCTCGGCGTTGACGAGGGTGACGCCGGTCAGGTCGATGGTGGTGGTCACGTTGGTGACGTGGAACATGCTGCCGGTGGCGGAGGTCAGCTTGCCGCCCACCATGGTGAAGCTGGAGCCGCCCTCGGCGGCGTCGCCGGACATGCTCTGGTAGATGAGCACGTTGGTCTTTTGGGTGGATTGGCCGTTGAGGGTCAGGTCGCTGCCGGAGATGTCCACGTCGTTCAGCGTGACGGCGTTGCCGCCCTCGATGACCACGGCCTCGGAGTTGGCGGCGGTCAGCGTCGCGCCGGTGACGGTGATGTCCGCGGTGGAGTAGATGGCCGGGGAGCCCACGCCGGTGGTGGCGAAGCTGCCACCGTTGGCGTTGACGGTCCCGCCGCCCCGGTCGCTGCGGATGGCCGCGGAGGAGTTGCCGGAGGTGGACACGGTGACGTTCTCGGCGTTCATGGTCGCGCCGCCGGTGGTCATCAGGCCGCCGGAGTTGTTGCCCGCGGTGACGATGGTGGTGTTCGCCACGTTCACCGTGGTGCCCGCGCCGGTGCTGAACACGCCGTTGGCGTGGGCGCCGTCGGTGGTCACGGACGCGCCGTCCACGTTCAGTGTCGCGCCGTCCACGGCCAGCACCGCGGCGTTGACGCCGTTGAAATCGGCGCTCTCGCCGTCGGAGGAGCCGGTCTTGGTGACGTTGACGTTGGTCAGGGTCACGTCGCCGCCCTGCACCAGCACCGCGTTCTCGCCGTCGCCGGTGGAATCGTAGCTTGCGCCGTCCGCGTCCTCGGTGACCGTGGCCGCCGCGGTGTAGTCCGCGTCGGACGCCTCGCCGGGCATGCCGCCGGGCATACCGGGCATCTGCTGGTCACCGTTCATGCCAGGCATGTTGAGCATCTGCTGGTCGCCCTGCTGACCGGGCATACCGGGCATCTGCTGCTGGTTGCCGTTCATGCCGGGGACGTTGGGTGTCTGCTGATTCCCCTGCTGACCGGGCATGTTGGGCTGCTGCTGATCGCCCTGCTGCTGGTCGTCGGCAGGCTTCTCCGGCGGGGTCTGGCCGTCACTCTGAGGCTGGTTGCCATTGTTCTGGGGCATGCCCTGCTGCCGGTCGTTCATCTGCGGCGCCTGCTGCTGGTTGCCGTTGTCCCGCGGTGCCTGCTGCTGCCGGTCGTTCATCTGCGGTGCCTGCTGCTGGCGGTCATCCTGCTGCCGCACCTGCGGCTCCTGCCGCTCCTGGGGCTGCTGCTGGCGGTCATCCTGCTGCGGCGCCTGCGGCTCCTGCCGCTCCTGCCGCTGGCCGTTGTCGTTGCGCTCCTGGCGCGGGGCGCTGTCGCTGCGTTCCTCGATGGCGGGCCGCTCGCCGCCCATGCCGCCGATCTCCGGGTCCTCGGCCAACGCCGTCCCCGTCATGCCGCACACCAGCGCGGCGCTCACCAATACGCAAAGCCATGATCTCTTCATTTTAGTATCCTCCGTTTCTGTATTCAGGCGTCGGACGTTTTGTCCGCTTTTCCCTTACGCCTATGGATTCGGGCGGCGCGTGGGAAAAACCGGGGTCGTGGGAAAAATTTTTTCGTGAATCACATTTTTTGACAGGGTGACAATTCCCACTTCCCTATTAAATTAGTGGTAAAAACCACTAATATGCTTGAAAACCGAGTGTTTTTGTGCTATGATATTAGCGGGAGGAGAAGTTAATGAAAATTTCCACAAAAGGGCGCTACGCCCTGAGAATGATGCTCGACATCGAAGAACACCAGAAAGACGGCTACGTCGCGCTCAAAGACATCGCCGCCCGTCAGGAGATCTCCAAGAAATACCTGGAGCAGATCGCCCTGCATTTGAGCCAGTGCGGCATGCTGCGCGCGGTGCGCGGCTACCAGGGCGGCTACATGCTGGCACGGGCCGCGAAGGACTACAAGGTGGCGGAAATATTGGCCGCCGTGGAGGGCACCCTCGCGCCGGTGAGCTGCCTGGAGTCGCCGGTAAACGAATGTCCGCGCCGGGAGGGCTGCAAGACCCTGCCCCTGTGGACGGAGCTCTCGCGGGTCATCATGGACTACCTTGAGAGCATGACACTGGAGGACCTGGCCGAGGGCCGGGTCAAGCCCCAGTGATCGACGGAAGGACCGCGGTTCGCCGCGGTCCTTCCGTTTATCCGGTATTCGACAAAATTTGTACGAAATAATACCGAAAAAAGCCGGTTTGCATAGAAAATTGGATATGCAAGTGTATATTCGCTGTATATATTCATTTCTTTTCACAAATGAACGCAGGAAAAGGTCGAAAAATGTCGTATAATTATTTACATATTCACTGCATATACATGGCTTCGGGTGCATATAATCTACCATCAACATTCATCCGGGAGGATCGATACCATGGAAAAGCTCAAGACCAGACTGCCCTCGCTGTCCCAACTGAACCACCGCGAAAAGGCGCTGCTGTGCGTCATCATAGGCCTGATCGTGGCGATCGTCGTCGTCACCTGCATATCCATCAATATACGGGTGAATATGCAGCGTGAATATACAGGCGTTCGGGACAAGCTGGGCGAATCGCTCTACTCGAACCTGTACATGCTGACCCAGACCTTCGACATGACCTCCGTGCCCAACGCGGACGTGAAGAACTCCATCATCCCGCAGATGAAGAACTACTTCATCGCCGCCACCACGCTCAACGAGGCCGTGGTGAACAACTACGGCCAGCGCTACCAGGTGCTCACCGACGCGGACGTCAGCACCCTGCGCACCACCTTCAACGCCTACGACGCCGCCTTCCGCTCCGACGCGCCCACCGACCTGGCCCAGGCCGACATGCAGGGCTGCATGGACCGGGTGAAGGAGCTGCTGAGCTCCCGTTACAGCGAGGGCATCCTGCGGGCGAGCCGGTAATGGCCGCGACAAAGCCGCCTCCGACGGGGGCGGCTTTGTCGTGCCTGATCGTGATACCCATCCAAAACAATGCCACAAACCTGACTTTTACAATTGACGCGCGGGGCGAATCCTGTTATAATAGAATATATTCGATCATGAGCGATGTAAACTTTGGGGGTCGGAGCTTGAACAGCAAATTCATCGTATACCTATTAAAGCGATTGCTGATGGCTA
>JAFUWR010000210.1 GCA_017471125.1 Clostridia bacterium
AGTGGATGACATTATTTCCTCTGCCTCGCTGCGTTTTCCTGCTCTTTTTCCTCTTTTGACCCCCTCTTGAACGAGTTTCTCACCGTGTGTAGAGGGGCCCTGAAGGGGAAGGCATGCTGCCGCGTATAAGCGTAACCCTCTTGCCTCCCCTGTCAGGGGAGGTGGCATTTGCGTAGCAAATGACGGAGAGGTCGTCACCCCTGTTCCCTGTTCCCTAAATATCCCCCCAATGTTAAATCCCGCCCCGCGAACGCCTCCCCGGCTTGACATTTCCCCCGCTTCCCATTATAATGGAAAGGCCGTGGAAGCGTATCGAAGTGGTCGTAACGAGCCGCACTCGAAATGCGGTTGTCCGAGAGGGCACGTGGGTTCGAATCCCACCGCTTCCGATCCAAGCAAAAAGCCCCCCTCGCGGGGGCTTTTTGCTTGGAGCGGAAGCGGAAAGAAATAAGGAGGAATATACATGAACGATGTCAACGACAGCCGCGCGACCGCGTGGCGTTGCTTCGAGATGCCGCTGGGCGTGATGCGCGCGGAGGAGGACGCGCAGGGCATCACGTCGCTGCGGTTCGTGGATGGGCCGACGGGCGAGAGCGGTTCGGGCGCGGACGGGCGCTGGCTCGCGGACGCCGAGGCGCAGGTCAGGGAATACTTCGCGGGAACGCGCCGGACCTTCGACCTGCCGCTGTCTCTGTCCGGCAGCGACTTCCAGCGCCGCGTCTGGCACGCCCTCATGGACATCCCCTTCGGCGAGACCCGCAGCTACGGCGACGTGGCCGCGGCGCTGGGCAACCCCGGGGCGGCCCGGGCGGTGGGCATGGCGAACAACAAAAACCCCGTTCTGATCGTCGTCCCCTGCCACCGGGTGGTCGGCAGCTCGGGCCGATTGATGGGCTACGCCGGGGGCCTCGAGCGGAAGCGGTACCTGCTCGAGCTGGAACGGACGCTTGCAAATCGCGGGTAATGGATGTATACTGATAGCATACTCTATCTCTCCGCGGGGGTGAGACGATGAAGAAGCTATTGCTGATCCTGTCGGCGCTGCTCTGCCTGTGGGCGCTGGGCGCGGCGCTGGCGGAGGCGGACGCCTGGACCGTCCTGATCTACATGTGAGGGTCGGACCTGGAGTCCGAGAACGCCTTGGCCACCTACAATTTAAGCGAGATCGCCCAGTACAGCCAGCGGACGGTGCCGGAGCTGGGCGCGACGGCGGCGGACTTCGCGGACACAGACGGCGGCGTTCAACTTCGGAAGGTGAACGTGGCGCTGGAGCTGGGCGGCTGCAAGGCGTGGCACACGGGCGAGGCGCTGGGCTTCGACGTGGACGCGGCGGCCTTAAACCGCTATGTCTACGACCCCGACCGGGCGACGCCCTTTGACCTCGTGGAGCAGGCGCCCCTCGCGAGCATGGCCGACCCGGAGACGCTGGCGGACTTCATCCGATGGGGCGTCGGGACCTGCCCCGCCGAGAAGTACCTGCTGGTGCTGTGGGACCACGGCGGCGGCAGCAGGACCGGCCTGTTCTACGACGAGCTGTTCGGGGGCGACGTGATGTACCTGGACGAGCTGGCGTCCGCGCTGGAATCCGGGGGCGCTCATTTTGACGCTATCGCCATCGACGCCTGCATGATGGGCAACCTCGAGACGGCCCAGGCCGTCCAGCCCTGGGCGGACTGGCTGGTGGCCTCCGAGGAGGTGGGCGCGGGCTATGGCAGCGCCTTCGGCGGCTGGCTGGACTACCTCTATTACCACCCCGCCTGCGACGCGGCGAAGCTCTGCCGGGTGTTCTGCGACGAAATACAAAAAAAGTACGTGCGGCTGGGCGAGGATCAGGCGCTGTCCATGCTGACCTACGCCGTCATCGACTTATCCAAAATTCCCGCGGTGACCGACGCCTTCGAGGCCTTCTTCACC
>JAFUWR010000211.1 GCA_017471125.1 Clostridia bacterium
CCCTGACAGGGGAGGCAAGAGTGGGCGCTGAGGGCAGCGCCCCTACGGGAACGGGGGGACCTCATCCGTCACAGCCTGCGGCTGTGCCACCTTCCCGATAGCAGTCGCGCTACTGCCCGTAGGGCAAGCGCGACCAGCCCGCGCAGCGATCCGCAGGACCGGCGCGGCGCTGCCGCCGCTTCCGCTTTGCGGAGTAGCGGCGGTGTGTAATAGGGGAAGGCAAGAGACGGTGCCACAACGATGCTCCTGCGTCAGGTAGACGATACTTATATCATTCGGCGTTATTGCCGCGGGGGAGGGGGTGGGTGTTGACGAAAAGGGCATGGGCGCGGGCGGGGAGTGAGGCAGCGATACATAATAAGAAAGAATTTTGTGTAATTCACAAAAGCTTTATGGAAATATGAGGGATTTCGTAGTAAAATATATAATAAGGTAAACTATACACTCTTGTTAAAACTTGCTCTGTTCCCCCGCCGATGACAGCAAAGGACGGTTCCGAATGAAGCAGATCGATATTCGCCGCATACTTGAAAACTACGCCCGCAGGAGGACGCTCAAAAAGACGCTGGCCCTCCTGTGCGTGGCGACCATCGTGTCGACGATGCTGTCCCTCCGACTGGAGGCGGACACGCTGGAGCGGATCGCCACCTGCGGCTACGCGGAGCACGTCCACACCGAGGCGTGCGTCGGGCCGGACGGCGGGGTCATCTGCGGGTTGGAGGCGCACGTCCACACGGACGCCTGTTACCAGCAGCGGCCGGTCGAGGTCGAGCTGGAGGCCCCGGTGGAGGAGCTGCCGGCGATGTCGCTGGACGCGCTCGAGCCCGAGGCGGCGGTGGAGGCCGCGCCCGTCGAGGAAGCGCAGGTCGCCTATGCGCACAGCCTTGCCGAGCCCGTTTTGTTGAGCCAGATCATCGAAGGATTGCCGGTGGAGATCGACGCGGTCGTGGAGGTCGCCGCCGTCGTGGGCGCGGAGGACGAGGCGTCACCCGTGGGGGTCGAGGTGCTGGAGGGCGATTGGCTGATCTACGCGCTCCGGGATTTCGACGCCGCCGAGCTGGCCGTGCTGACGGCGGAGGACGTGCTGGTGGTCACGCTGATCGACGGGCGGGCCGTGGCCGAGGTCGAGGCAGAGGTCGAGGCGGAGGAGGAGAAGGACGAGCTGACCGCGGAGATCATCGCGGTGGACGGCGGGGAGACCGCCGAGGACGAGACGGAGGCCGTCGCGGTCGCCGACGACGCGCTGGCCGCGGAGGTCATCGCGGAGGACGAGGCGGAGACGGCCGAGGAGGAGAACGACGAGCTGGTCGCCGACCCCATCGCAGACGGGTCGGAGGCGCTGTATATCGAATACGACCTGGCGGAGGCCGACGGCGGGCCGCTGTCCCTGCGCGGGCTGCTCGGCGACGCCATCCTGGAGGACGCGGAGGCGGCCACGCTGCTGCCCATCGCCTACGACGAAGCGCTGTTGTCAGCCGAGGCGGTCGAGGGCGACTACCTGGTGACCGTCGTCGGGGATTTCGACGCGACGGAGATCGCGGTCGGGCCGCACACCGTCGCGCTGCTGAACGGCCGCGCACCCGAGCCCTTCCCGGCGCAGACCTTCGCCGCGCAGACGGAGCACGTGGTCGTGACCGTCGAGGCGGCGGTGGGCGCGTTCCCTGCGGGGACCACGATGGCCGTCGCGGACGTGGACGACGCGGCCACCATCAGCGGCATCACCGACGCGGTCGAAGCCGGGTTCGTCAGGGTCGAGCGCGTGCACGCCGTGGACATCAGCTTCTGGCACGACGGCGCGGAGATCGAGCCGAGCATCCCGATCTCGGTGGTCATGGGCGTGCGGGAGATCGAGGCCGCGAAGGAGACGATGATCGTCCACGTGGACGACGACGGCGCGGCGCGGGTCGTGGAGGACGTGGTCGAGGCGGACGTGCCCGCGACCGAGGCCCTGCCCGAGCTGGACGCGGAGGCGCTCGAGGCCAACAGCGGCCTCGGCTTCACCGCGGACGCCTTCTCCGTGTACGCCGTGGTCGTGGGCGAGCGGCTGGAGACGAAGGTCCTGGCGTCCGACGGCGCGACGTACAGGATCGAGGTGACCTACGGCGCGGGCGCGGGGATCCCGGAGGGGGTGCGGCTGGAGGTCGCCGAGGTCGTCGAGGACGCGGAATATCGGGCGCAGGTCGAGCGGACCCTGCCCGGCAACAAGCTGATCACCCTCGCCCGGTTCTTCGACATCAAGATCATGGACGGGGACGCGGAGGTGCAGCCGCTGGAGGCCGTCGAGGTCCGCGTGACGCTGTACGACGCGGCGGCGGAGGGCGCGGCGGAGGCCGTGCCCGTCGAGGCGGTCGAGGCGGCAGTCGACGAGGTCGTCTTTGAGATCGGCGAGGACGCGCAGGAGGTCGCTGCCGAGGCGCTGGCCGCCGCGGACGCCGCGGTCCCCGAGGCCGACGGCGCGGACGACCACATCGTCACCGTGGGCGCGCCGGAGGCGCAAGCCGCGCACTTCGCCGCGCAGGAGCGCGTCGAGCTGATGGGCGCGGCCGAGAACGCGGACGCCGTGACCTTCATGGCCGACGGCTTCTCCGTGTGGGGCGTGGTGTATACCGTCGACTTCTATTATGGGAATTATGAGTGGCACATCGACGGCGGCTCCTATATGAGCCTGCGCGCGCTGGTGGAAAAGCTGCATATCGCCGAGGATGCCCAGGCGTTCGTGGACCAGGTCGCGGACGTCGTGTTCAGCGCGCCCGAATTGGTGGCGGTGCGCAAGGTCGAGGAGGATACCACCGTCGGCGCGATCCGCGCGGCGCTGGGCGCGGAGGATACCGAGTATAGCGCCGGGCTCACCGAGGCGCAGATCGAGGCGATCAACGCGGCGGAGATCAGGGCCGTCGATTGGGCGCTGGTCAGCTTGCGGGCGTTCCAGAGCGAGGAGAGGCTTTCGATCACTTTACTGGATGGGACGGTATATGAGGTGAGGGTGGAGGATGGACAAAACACATTCCATATTAGAATCAATGATGTGAATGGCGGAACTTTATCGAGTACTCATAAAACCGGCAACTATACAACTCTTGATTATAATTCTCCCTATGGAGACAATCCTTATTACCTGCATTATACAGTAAGGCCGGCAGAAAACGGGACTTATAGAAAAGTATTCTGGTTGAAAGAAGATGGCGTAGAACCAGATACAGTTGACAAGAATAATACAAATGGCGTTCCACGACAGAATTTGCTTGACAGCACTACGATAGAAGGGGAGACCTCATTTGTCTTTTACTTCGCTCCAGTAGACGCGAAACTTGTTGTTATTAAACCAGTGGAGCATGGAACTGTTACCGGCGCAATCACGGTGGATGCCAATGAGTTGCTCCCTCAATATGTATATGTTAAGGATACGAATATAACACTGACAGCAATTCCAGAGGCAAATTATTATTTTAAGGGCTGGTTGGTTGACGGGAAATGCATTTCAGCGGATACCACCTTGGTTGTAAACAAGGATATTATAAAGCAAGATACCATAGTTGAGCCGATATTCTCAAACAGTAATGCTCCTTGGTTTGAATTGATGATGACGGAAGCCGAAAACGATCCTGGATATTTTTTCGGTCATTATGCTTTTGGCTTCCACGGGAAATCCTATTATTATGGACCTGCATACTGGTTCGAAGGACATTATCGCATAGATCCTATGTATGCCGCAGTGCTATCCAACAACACAGGCTATACTTTCCATTATTGGCTCAAGGATGACGGTACAGACGGTGAAGAAAACGATTTTACGTCACATGTAGACGAGAAGCAATATCGTGGGTTGAGATATAATAAAAACCTTTTTGACACCACCACCAGCTTCGTAGCCTTCTTCGCGCCTACCGATGCAAAAATCATTCGATTTAATCCCCCGGCGGAAGGGGGCAGCGTCAGCGTCAAGAGCGGGTCGAATCCCCCGAGGTCCATCACGACCGGGACAGGCAAGACATTCCAATACTATTACAACACGGATGGCGACACAGGCGGGGGCGCCACCCTTGTCGCCACGCCCGATACCGCCGCGGGCTATGAGTTCCTTGGCTGGTTTGCCGACGGGAAATGGCTGGTTTCAAGGGACCGGGAATACATAATCAACAGCACCAAGAATACCTATGACTTGAATCTGGTCCCTCTGTTCGAGCTCGATGCCGCCCATCGGGATTTCTATTACGTCTACTTCGATGGAAGCAACGGCGTGACAGGCGAAGCGTATCTGCCCACCGACATCGGACATAGCGATCATACCATGTACACAAGGTATGATAGTAACCGCAAACTATATGGTGCGAATTTTGCGTATATCAAGGTCAACAAGAACCAGAAGATCAACCTTCCTTCCCAAAGCGGTGAAACCACCTATACCAATGTTTACAGCGGTGCGGCTACGCAGAAGATCGACCTGACCAAGCCGCAGGGCACGGCCTATAACAATTTTGACCTTTTTAAGTGGTATAAGATCCCGGCGAGCCCAGCGACAGACGCAAGCGCGAGCTTTGGGTCAGAGGACAATTATTTGGATTTAGGCGCCTCGGTGACGATCGACCGCGATATGGTGTTCTATGCAGATTGGTTCCCGACTTCTTACGATTTTTCCGATGGGATCACAACGTTCGAGGCATACGATCAGGTGATCCATAAGGATACGTCTGATTTTATCAAGACCTATCTGTATGATTACAGCCCGATCTTTAATATGCCGAGCCTGAAACTCAACAGTGATTCCACGATCAACCAGGCGGGCAACTACGAATATTGGTATTTGCCGGATGAAGCAGGGAATACCTCGCGCAATTTCGTCTTTATCACCGCCCTGTCGGATGAGGTGCGCACGGTCAGCCCCAGAAACAGGAAGCAAAGCCTGCGCAACCAGAACAGGGAAACAACGATCGACGGTACGTTCTATTCTGGTATCATCAGCGACAATATCCTCAAAACGGACGGATTGAAGGATGCTCTGTTTGATACAGAGGATGGGCTCGGCAAGCGTTATGTGGGAGAAGCAAAGAACCTGTACCTGTATGACGACGCGACCGGCTATTTTTACTACGACAGCGACAAGAACGCCGCGAAGTACAATGGCGAGGACTCTTTCGTTCTTGCCGCCAAGGACAATATAGACGTCATCGACAAATCGAATCATTTGGATGGCGACTTCCTCCCCTTCAACAAAGTCAAGGATGGGGATTATATCGAGGGGGATGGTGAGCCCAATTATTGGTTCGGGATGCAGTCCGTGATCACATTTGCCCTTCCCAATGACGCTGGCTATCAGGATGGAGCGGGCAATTATGGCAATCAGTCCACGCATGGCTCGGATATGGTGTTCAAGTTCTGCGGTGACGACGACGTTTGGGTATATGTCGATGATGAATTGTTCCTCGACATGGGCGGCGTCCACGGCAAGGTCTATGGTGAGATCAACTTCTCAACGGGGAAGATCGCCATAGCCAGTAACGGCGCGGAGAAGAAGAATGACGCGATCATGACCTACGAAGGCGACTCGACCCAGGTGCGGGAGAATATAGATTTCCCGAAAACGATCAAAGCGGGCGAAAACCACACTTTGAAGGTATACTATCTGGAGCGCGGCTCGTCCCAGTCCAACTGCGCCATATACTTCAACATCTCTCCCAGTTACAGGGTGCAGCTGCACAAGCGGGATATTGATGACGATACAGAACTAAAAGGCGTAACGTTCGAGGTCTATCACGACGCCGAATTCAAAGAGCCCGCGAAGGAGTTGTGGTGGAAGGACCAGGAAAATGAAAAGAAAAATAGCTTTGATACGGGCAACAATGGCTTGGTGACTATATCCGGCATGCTGGCTGGTCACATCTATTATATCCGGGAGGCCAAGGCTCTGGAGGGCTATCCAAATTTGAAGGATGAGGTCATCAAACTGGTATTTGATTCCAATGGCAACGCGACGTTCGAGTGTACCCCGGGTTTCTCCGGCATTACGCCAAGCCTGAGGCGCAAAGAGGGATCTAACTATGAATTTGTAATGGATCTGTGGAATCGAAAGAAAACCAGCATCACGGTCAAAAAGGACTGGTTAAAGGCGGACGGCTCGGACGGTACGCCTTCGGATGCAGCGACTGTGGGAATGACGGTCAAGAGGTATGCCATGATCGGCAATCCGTTCGACGATCTCCAAACGCATACGGTCAAAATCGTTGCGAAGTATTATAGGGGCGCCGACGGCAGGGCGGTTTATTCCGAAGCGGATATCGTAGGGGATCCCGTAGCTGTAAAGACATACAGCTACGAAGTCAACGATGGAGATTCTATCTTTTTCGATGTCCTGGCCCACCATAATGGGGATGCCTTGGCGATCTATTCCGTTGATGAAGGTATTACAAAGAGCAATACTGAGCTGTCGCGCAGATTGTACGGCGTTGGTGATACGAAGAAAACCTTGCCGGTAAGCGAACACTATACCAAGACCAACATCACGGAGGATCTGACGATCAATGTTTGCTTTATTGGCGATATGGGTAATGGAACGGAAGCAGACTTTGATGCATATGCGCTGATCACCGAACCTTTGATTTTGACGACCCACGATGGGGCAGCCTATTATTGGGGGCGCAAGAACGATGATGCTTGGAGCGAGGCCTTCACTCTGCCGTACGATAACACCTGGAGCCGTACGATTCCAAATCTTGATGCGGCAGACACGAATGGCAATCCCTATTACTATTATGTGAGCGAGGATTCGATAACGATCAAAGGCGTCGGCAAGTGGGATTTCTATACGGATATGTACAGTCCATATGCGGTGGGCGGCGATACCATTACGGTGACGAACAGGGATGAGACCGTGCAGGTCAAGCTGCGCAAATACGATCCCACTAAAGCAACTGAAAACGAACAACGGGATATGCCCGGCGCGGAATTCATGATCTACACCAGCTATGATGTAGAGACTAGAGTGTGTTTCCAAATGCAAAACCGCAAGGATTATGCAAGAAGTATACGGATACAGGCGAGATGGACAAAGGAGAGGAAGCGAGAGGCGAGCTTGTCAAAGCGCATGGCGACTCTGCGAAACTCCTTGAGTTTGAGGAA
>JAFUWR010000212.1 GCA_017471125.1 Clostridia bacterium
ATACTGGTGTCGGTGCTGGTGCCGCTGGTGATGTGGGTCGTGTTCTATAAGTTCCTGTCCGTCAACATCCCCATGGGCGTGCTGCAGCCGCTGCGCGACCTGATCGACAAGCTTTAAGGAGGCGAGCGTTTCATGGATTGGAATCTCTTGTTTCAAAGCTACGGCGCCGTCTTCTCGAACATCCAGGTCGTCATCATGACCTTCATCGGGGCGCTGGGCGGCGTGCTGCTGGGCGCCATCCCGGGCATGACCGCCACCATGGGCGTGGCGCTGCTGATCCCCTTCTCCTACGGCATGGACCTGATCCCGTCCATCGGCCTGCTGCTGGGCATCTATTGCGGTGGCATGTACGGCGGGTCTATCTCGGCGATACTGATCCACGCGCCGGGCACGCCGTCCGCTGCGGCGACGCTGATCGACGGCTATCCCATGACCC
Organism: Clostridia bacterium; assembly: GCA_017471125.1. Classification (GTDB taxonomy): domain Bacteria; phylum Bacillota; class Clostridia; order Christensenellales; family Aristaeellaceae; genus UBA2862. The sequence goes on from JAFUWR010000212.1 coordinate 437, forward strand.
AGAAGGGTCAGGCGGGCAAGGCGCTGTCTGTTGCCATGTTCGCGTCCTTCTGCGGCGGCATCATCGGCGCGCTGATCATGACGTTCCTTTCCCCGCTGGTGGCGAAGGTCGCCATGAAGTTCACCTCGGCGGAGATGCTGATGCTGGCGTTCTTCGGCCTGTCGGTCATCGTGGCCATCTCGGGCAAGTCTATCGCCAAGGGCCTTATATCCGCGTTCTTCGGATTGCTGCTGTGCACGGTGGGCCTTGACCCGACGTATTCGGTGAAGCGCTACATCTTCGGCATGAAGCCGCTATTGAGTGGTTTTAGCTTCATCCCGACGCTGATCGGCCTGTTCGCCATCTCAGAGGTCATCGCCGGCGTGGAGCGCATCATCAACGGCGAGGAGACCCAGATGTCCTCCCACGAGAAGATCACCAACGTGCTGCCCGACCGGCATACGATCAAGCAGATCTGGCCGAACATCCTCTCCGGCGGCATCATCGGCACGTTCATCGGAGCCATCCCCGGCGCGGGCGGCGACATCGCGGTGTTCGTGTCCTACGGCTTCAACAAGAGCTTCTCGAAGCATCCCGAGCTCTGGGGCACCGGCATCCCCAACGGCGTGGCGGCCACGGAGTCGGCCAACAATGGCTGCTCAGGCGGCGCGATGATCCCGCTGCTGTCCCTGGGCGTCCCGGGCGACGCGGTCACCGCCGTGCTGCTGGGCGCGTTCATCATGAAGGGCATCCAGCCCGGTCCCATGATGTACGTGGACGAGCTGCCCACGGTCTACCGCGTGTTCGCGGCGCTGATGCTGGCGAACCTGGCCATGCTGGTGGTGGGCTGCCTGGGCGTGCGCGGCTTCGCGAAGATCGTGTCGGTCGAGAAGAAGATGCTCTATCCCATCATCCTCGTGGTGTCCCTGCTGGGTGCGTTCTCCATCAACAAGTCCGTGTTCGACGTGGGCGTGTGCGTGCTGTTCGGCGTCATCGGCTGGCTCATGAACAAATACGAGTTCCCGCTGTCGCCCATACTGCTGGCGCTAATATTGGGCCCCATGTGCGAGCAGAACTTCGTCCGCTTCGTGGACCTGAACAACGGCAACTTCTGGGCCATACTGTCCCATCCCATCGCCGTGGGCTTCTTCGTGGTGTCCGTGGCGACCATCGTGTTCTCCATCTTCAACCAGCGCAAGATCAACCGCATCGAGGCGCAGAACCGGGCCCAGGAGGGCTGACGACATCATCCCACGCGGGCGGACGGCGACGTTCGCCCGCTTTTTCATGCATAAAAAGTGAGCGCCCGGGAAAAGCTGTTGGTCAAAACCCAGGCGCTCGGTCGGTTCCCCCTGTGGAGAGGACCGACTTTTTTATACCACGCCGGGCCGCTAAGATTCAAGCCGGTAAATGCCCGCGGCGGCGTTCTTAGCGGAAAACAGGCGGGGGAGGGGCGCGGGAAAACCTTAGCGGTTTCCTTCCTTGTGCGGGGTATATTTATACAATATAATGAAAGTGCCGCATCGCGCCCGTCCGAGCCGGGCGGCGCGAAAGCAAGCGAAAATCACAAGGAGGGTACACCCATGAAGAAACTGGTCGCACTGATGTTGGCGGCGCTGCTGGCTGCCAGCCTGATGTCTGTGGCTTTTGCCGCGGACTATCCCACCAAGGGCCTGACGGCCATCAACCCCTGGTCCGCGGGCGGCGGCACGGACAGCTGTCTGCGCGCGTTCACGGCGGCGCTGGAGAAGCAGCTTGGCCAGACCGTGACGGTTGACAACCGTACGGGCGCGTCGGGCGTGACGGGCCACGAGGCCATCGCGGACGCGGATCCGGACGGCTACACCTTCGGCATGATCACCTTCGAGCTGGCGACCTACAAGCCGCTGGACATGTCCGACTACACCTATGAGAACTACGATCCGCTGTGCCGTGTGAACACCGACGCCGCGGGCGTGACGGTGAACGCCAAGTGGGCCGCGGACAACGGCATCGAGGACCTGGCGGGCTACATCGCGTACTGCTCCGAGCATCCCGGCGAGGTCCGCATGGGCGGCTCCTCCTCCGGCTCCGTGTGGCACATCGCGGGCGGCTACCTGATGAACGCGACGGGCATCGAGATCCGCATGATCACCTACGCGGACGGCGCTGCCGACGCGGTGAAGGCCGCGGCGCAGGGCGAGATCGAGGGCGTGACGGTGTCCCTGGCGGAGGCCCGCTCCTTCATCGAGTCCGGCGACCTGAAGTGCCTGGGCGTGATGGACGTTGAGCGCAATCCCGCGGATTCCTTCAAGGACATCCCGACCTGCCAGGAGCAGGGCGTTGACGCGGTGTACGTGACCCAGCGCGGCCTGGCGCTGCCCCTGGGCGTGGACGACGAGATCCGCAAGACCCTGCAGGATGCCTGCGCGGCCGCCATCGAGGATCCCGATTTCATCGAGACCATGGCGAGCCTGGGCCAGGC
>JAFUWR010000213.1 GCA_017471125.1 Clostridia bacterium
TACGTTGATCGAGAAGTACGGGCCGTGAAAGCGTGGTCACAGGGGAGGAATAGATATGAAGCGAACCATGAATCTGTTGTGCGGGGCCCTGGCACTTCTGTGCCTCGTCTCCCTGTTTATGCCCGTGATCGCGCCCAAATATCCCACCGCCCTTTACCACCCCGGGAGCGATTCCTACACCAATGACTACTTCCTCGTGGGCGACTACTACATCGCGAGGGAGTATTGGAGCCTGGCAAAATTTGCGTTATCCAGCGGCGAAAACCTGCTGCGCGCGGCGATCTCTGTCTCGTCCGCGTTATTATTATACTGGGCGACCATCAGCCTGATGGGGGAAAAGACCCGGTGGGCGGGGGCCGCCGCCGCGACGGTCGACCTGGTCGTCATGGTCTATCTGCTGGCGCGGATGCTCGGGGTCATGGCCGGGGCCAGGTGGCTCATCATCGTCATCATATCGGTGGACACCCTGGCGGCCTTTGTCGTCGCCTGGGTCCGATTCTTCGACGGGCGGGACGTGCGGTATATCCGGGGACGCCTGCCGTCGGGGAAGCGATGACGAAAAAACCTTCATTATATGGGGTTTGACATTCTGGAACACCCCCTTGACGATGGCAGGAGGTGTAAGTATAATTTTGGTGGAAAAATGGGTGTGTGACGGTTCTGTGACCATTGATGTGATAGCATAAAGTCGTGCTAAATGTTTCCGGCAAAGGGAGGTATGACCATGAAAATGACCCTGAAACGCGCGCTTGCGATGCTCCTGTCGCTCGCCCTGGCGATCCCCGGCATCGCGTTTGCCGAGGAAGCGCCGGAGGAGCGCATCCTTCAGGAAGAGATGGTGGGCGAAGCGCTCGTCCTTCTGGACGAGGACATCGAGCCCTACCTCCCGGAGCTTGGAGAGCTGCCGCTCGAGGCGCTTTTGCCCGAGGTGGAGGAGGAACTGACCGTTGAAGCGGCCGTCAGCGCCGCTTTCAGGGTCAGCTTTGTCACGGAACCCGCCGACGCGGCGGTGACCGTGTATTCCGCGTCCGGCGAGGCGACGGCGGAGGCGGACGGGACGTATCTCCTGCCGCCGGGCGACTACTTCTATGATGTGACGGCGGAGGGCTATGAGGCCGTCGAAGGCACGGCGTTCTCCGTGGACGCGGAGGACGTGGCGCTCTATGTCGATTTAGCGCCGGAGGCCGAGGCGGTGGTCGAGCCCGCCGAGGCGGTCGAGGCGGTCGAGGCCGTGCCCGTGGAGGACGCGGGGGCGATGGAGGCCCCCTTTGACCAGAGTCGCGTCGTGGGCGACGTGATCGTCACGGTCAAGGCCGACCCCGGCGTGTTCCCCGCGGACGCGACGCTGGACGTGCGGCGCGTGCCCCTGTATGAGCAGCAGCGCGCGGAGGCCGCCGTGGACGCCGTGCGCGACGGGGACGCCAACGTGGTGGTCAGCTACACCTTCGACATCCGCGTGCTGGACGCCGAGGGCAACGAACTGCAGCCCGCCGACGGGCGGTCCGTCAGCGTGGCCTTCTCGATGGCGGAGGTGGCCGACGAAAACCTGACCACCAGCGTCTATCACATCGAGGACGCGGCGGAAAAGCTGGAGGTCTATGAAGAGGACGCGGTGACCGCCGTGGTGGAGACGGAGGGCTTCTCCCTCTACACCGTGGAATTTACCTATAACGATCTGGAATACGTGCTCCGGGGCGACGCGGAGGTGGCGCTTAACGAGGTGCTGTCCGCCGTGGGGCTGACGGGCGAGGTCACCGACGCTTCGGTCAGCGACGCGAGCCTGTTCTCCGTCAGCGCTGAAAACGGCGCGTGGACGCTTGCCGCCCATCGGTCCTTCACCACCAAGGAGTGGCTGAAGGTCACCGTCAACGGCGTGGGGTACGAGATCGCGGTGACGGACGACCTGGTGGTCACCACCTGGCAGGAGTTGAACCGGGAGATGCTCCAGGCTGCCTCCCTGGACACCGCGGGCGACAAAGAGGTCAGGCTGGGCGCGAACCTCTATGGCGGCGACGCGACCGGTCCCCTGACGCTTTGGACAGGTATGCGCAACACCTTCGTTCTCGACCTGAACGGCTATACCATCGACCGCGGCATGACCAGCGCCACGAATCACGGCGTTGCGATCACGGTGGTACAGGGCATTCTCATCATCCGGGACTCAAGCGCCGCCCAGACCGGTATGATCACCGGCGGCTATACCACCGGCAACGGCGGCGGCATCTATGTGGTCGATAATGGCACGCTCACCGTTGAGGGCGGCACCATCTGCGGCAACCGGGCCGAGGGCGACGGCGGCGGTGTTTACAGCGCCATCACCGGCAAGGTCAACATGACCGGCGGCGCCATAATCAACAATACCGCGGGCGGCAGCGGCGGCGGTATCTATGCCTATCGGGGCAGCACCGTCACCCTGACCGGCGGCAAGATCACCGGCAACACGGCGGCACAGGGCAGCGGCGTGGCCTGTGAAAACGAGAGCACTACCCTCAATATCTCCGGAGGCCCGGTGAATATCGAGGGCCTGTACCTTCTGGACGGCGAGAAGGTCAACGTCAATGGCGCGTTGGACAGCGCGTCCTATATCGGCGTGACCGTACAGACCCTGCCCCAGGACGGCGCGAAGCTGTCCATCGCCACCGCAAGCGCGGATTATTCGGAGTGCTTTGTCAGCGAGCAGGGCCTCCTGACCCTCTGGGACGACGGCAGCGTGGTTTTGCGGGAGGAGGGCATCTTCACCTGGGCCGAGCTCCAGGCCGCGCTTTTCAAGGGCGGCGAGGTGGTGCTGAACCACGACATCGTCGCCGCCGAAGGTGACGGGCCGCTGATGAACATCCGTGAAGTCACCCTGGACCTGAACGGCTATGCCATCGACCGAAACCTGGGCGCGCCTGTGGAGCGCGGCTGCGTGATGCTGGTGGGCAGCAAGCTGACCATCACGGACAGCAGCCCGGACCAGACCGGCAGGATCACCGGCGGCAACAACAGCAGCGAGGGCTATCCCGGCGGCATCTACGTCACCGGTGGCAGCCTGACGCTGGCGGGCGGCAGCATCACCGGCAACCGGACCGCCTACGACGGCGGTGGTGTGATTGCCGGTCGCTACTTCAAGCAGACCGGCGGCAGCATCACCGGCAACATCGCTGGGCGCGACGGCGGCGGCGTGTTTGTCATAAGCGACACCTTCGAGCAGACCGGCGGCACCGTCACCGGCAACGAGGCCGGGGGCAACGGCGGCGGCATCTGGGGCACGTTCAAACTGAACGGCGTCGATAGCATCGGCAACACCGCCGGGGGCTTGGGCGGCGACGTATACGCCAGTGCCTACACGAGTTATTTGATCGGAAAAGTGACCGTCGGCGACTTGTACAAGGCCAATTTTGGGAAGCTGACCGCCGACGGGCTGGACGCGGATTCCCGCATCCGCGTGACCACCGAGCAGAAGCCCGCCGAGGGCAGCCCGGTGACCGTCGCCACGGCCTCCGGCGACTGCTCGGCCTGCTTCGAAAGCGCCGATACAAATTGGCAGATCGCCTGGGAGGACGGCAAGGTGGTGCTGCGGGTGCCGCAGATCACCACCTGGGCGGCGCTCCAGCAGGCGCTCTACGAGGGCGGCACCGTGAAGCTGGCCCGGGACATCACCGCCGGGGCGGAGGACTACGCCCTCCAGGTCCTGGACGGTCCGGTGACCCTGGATCTGAACGGACACACCATCGACCGGAACCTGGACAGCGCCGACGACGGCGGCTATGTGTTGTATGTGGGCGGGAACGGCGACCTGACCGTGACCGACAGCAGCGCGGCCCAGACCGGCATCATCACCGGTGGCTATACCGGCACGACCCTGGGCGGCGCGGTGCTGGTGGATGGCGGCAGCTTCACCCTGGAGGGGGGCAACATCGCCGGCAACAAGTCCGAGGGCGACGGCGCGGGCGTGTACCTGTACGGGGGCAAGCTGACCGTCAGCGGCGGCAATATCATCGGCAACATCGCGGAGGGCCACGGCGGTGGCGTCTATGTGAAGGACGGCGCGATGACCGTGTCCGGAGAGGCGTATATCAAGGGCAACGAGGGCGGCAACGTGTACCTGTCCGAGGGCAAGCGGATCACGGTGTTGGGGGCGCTGAAAAGCGACTCCATCGGCGTGACCCCCGAAAAGCTGCCCGAAAAGGGCGAGTCCGTGGTCATCGCCGCCTCGAAGACGAACTGCGCGGCCAGCTTTGTCAGCGACGACGAGTATTACGTCGTCGAATGGGCGGACGGCGAGGCGCGGCTGACGAAGCGCCTCACCCCCTGGGAGACCCTCCAGAAGAAACTGGACGCGGGCGGCACGGTGAAGCTCACCGAGAACGTCACCGCCGGGGCGGAGGATACCTGGCTGACCGTCACGAAGGACGTGACCCTGGACCTGAACGGCTACACCGTGGACCGCAACCTGACGAAGAAGGCTTCTGACGGCAGCGTGTTCTACGTCACCGGCGGCAAGCTGACCGTCACCGATACCAGCGCAGCCAAGCGGGGCAAGATCACCGGCGGCTATGCCGAAAGCGGCGGCGGCGTTCGGATATATGGCGGCGATCTGGCGCTGGAGGCCGGCCACATCACCGGCAACCAGGCCAACGTCGCCGGCGGCGGCGTGCACATCGCCCGGGGCACGTTTACCATGAACGGCGGCAGCATCGAGGGCAACAGAGCCGACGGCGAGGGCGGCGGCGTCTATGTCTACGCCTATGTCTATGACAGCGCGTTTATCCAGAACGGCGGCAGCGTCACCGACAATACCGCAAAGCGCGGCGGGGGCGTGTACGAGTTCCAGAACCCGTTCGAGAGCAAGTGTCGGGGCAGCTATACCCTGAACGGCGGCAGCGTTTCGGGCAATCACGCGACCTACGGCGGCGGCGTCTATGTGGAGCGGGCGGCGTTTACCCTCAACGGCGGCGGCATCGTGGACAACGCGGCCCAGTACGGCGGCGGCCTGTATGTCATGGCGAAGGA
>JAFUWR010000214.1 GCA_017471125.1 Clostridia bacterium
CTCCCCTTTCAGGGGAGGTGGCATTTGCGAAGCAAATGACGGAGAGGTCGTTCCCCGTTGCGGCGCCCGCCCCGTCCCCAAAAACCACGAACGCCTGCCCCGTCCTGGGGCAGGCGTTCGATCTGATTTGTATCGGATCAGTCGTCCTCTTCCTCGGCCTTGTAGGCTTCGATGACCTTCTTGGCGGAGGCGGCGGGCACTTCCTCATAGCGCTCGAACCGCATGGTGAACGCGCCGCGGCCCTGGGTCATGGACCGCAGGTCGGTGGCGTACTTGAACATCTCGGAGAGGGGCGCTTCGGCGGTGACGCGCTGCAGATCGCCGACCTTCTCGGAGCCGAGGATGCGGCCGCGGCGCTTGCTCATGTCGCCGTAGATGTCGCCCATGTTCTCGTCGGGCACGTCCACTTCCACGTGGTAGATGGGCTCGAGGAGCACGGGGTTGGCGGTGGTCAGCTGCTTGAAGGCCAGGCGGGCCGCGGTCTTGAACGCCATTTCAGACGAGTCGACCGGGTGATAGCCGCCGTCGTACAGCTCGGCGGTCAGGCCCACCACGGGGAAGCCGGCCAGCACGCCGTGACGGATGTTCTCGAGCAGGCCCTTCTCGACGGCAGGGATGAAGTTGCGCGGGACGGTGCCGCCCACGACGCTATCCACAAAGTGGAACTCTGTGTCGCTGGGATCGTCGTTGGGACGGAACCTGATCTTGACGTCGCCGAACTGGCCGTGACCGCCGGTCTGCTTCTTGTGGCGGCCTTCGACGTCGATGGGCTTGCGGATGGACTCGCGGTAGGGGATCTTGGGATCCTGGAGCAGGCACTCCACCTTGAACTTGGCGGCGAGCTTCGCGGCCACCACGTCGATGGACATCTCGCCGATGCCGCTAAGCACGGACTCGGCGGTCTCCACGTTCTTCTCCACGCGGATGGTGGGATCCTCCTCCATCAGGCGGGCCAGGCCGGAGAAGATCTTGTCCTCCTCGCCGGCCTTCTTGGCGTACACGGCCTTGGAGATGTTCGGGGCCGGGAACTCCATGTCGGGGAAGCGGACGGGGTTGTTCTGGTCGCACAGGGTATTGCCGGTGGCCACGGACTGGAGCTTGGCCAGCGCGCACAGGTCGCCCGCGCAGACCTTGGCGGTCTGCTGCTGCTGCTTGCCCTTGAGGAAGTAGAGCGTGCCGGGCTTCTCGGTCTTTTCGGCGTTGACGTTATAAAGCAGCGTGGTGCTTTCCAGCACGCCGGAGGTGACCTTCAGCAGGCTCAGCTTGCCCATGAACGGGTCGGCCATGGTCTTGAACACCCGGGCGGAGAAGGGCTGGTCGTCGGCGCAGACGCGCTCCACGGGGGAGTCGTCCCTGGGGTTGACGCCCGCGAGGGTCAGCCCGGCGGGAGACGGCATCAGGTCGATGATGTTGTCGAGCAGCTTGGCGATGCCGACGCGGGACAGGCTGGAGCAGCACACCACGGGCACGACGGTGCCGTCGGTGATGCCCTGGCGCAGGCCGTGCATGACCTCCTCGTCGGTCAGCTCCTCGCCCTCGAGGTACTTCATCATCAGATCGTCGTCCGCGCCCGCGGCGGCCTCGACCAGCGCCTCGCGGCACTTCTCGACCTCGTCGGCCACGGAGGCGGGGATGTCCACGGCTTTCAGGCCCTTGCCCTCGCCCACGAACGCCTTCTTCTCAAGCAGGCACGCCACGCCGGTGAACTTGTTGCCCTCGAAGATCGGGACCTCGATGGGGGCCAAGTGGCTTCCGTACTTGTCGGTCAGCTCGCCCAGCACCTTGTCGAAGTTGGCGTTCTCCTGGTCCATCTTGGTGATGACGATCATGCGGGAGGAGTGGGTCTTGTCGCACATGGCCCAGGCCTTCTCCGCGCCCACGTCCAGGCCGGACACCGCGCCGACCACGATCAGCGCGCCCTCGCACACGTTCATCGGGCCGACCTGCTCGCCCGCGAAGTCGAAGTAGCCGGGAATATCCACCAGGTTGACCTTGCGGTCCTTCCACTCCAGCGGCGCCATGGCGGCGGAGATGGAGATGTGCCGCTTGGTCTCCTCGGGATCGTAGTCCATGGTGGCCTGGCCGTCCTCGACGCGGCACTGGCGGTCGATGGCGCCCGCGGTGAACAGCAGCGCCTCGGCCAGCGTGGTCTTGCCCACGGAGCCATGACCCACGATGGTCAGGTTGCGGATATTCTTGGCCTGATAATCTTTCATGTGAATTCCCCCTGTGTGTATAGTTTTACTGCGCGCACAAGCGCATAGGAAGTTATTCTCTGTACGCGCTCATATGCCATAGTAATTATATTTTATCAGAATTTCGTCGATTTGAAAAGCCCCTTTTAGCAGGATTTTCGCGTTTTGCGGGGAATTTTCTATTTAATGTGTTAAAATCGGAGGAAATACCGCTTGATGAGAAGGCTCTTGATCGCATTAATGCTTATAATGCTCTTGCCCGCGGCCTCGGCCCACACCCGCGAGGAGGTCCGCGACGCCTACCGGGCGCTGGGGATCGCCCAGGGCTCGCCCTATCGGGAGACGCCCGCGGTGACCGCGCCCTATGACGCCGGGTCGCTGACGGACGCCGCGCTCGAGGACGCGCTCAACTACCTGAACTTCGTCCGGTGGCTGGCGGGGGTCGAGCCGGTGGAGGGCTCCATCATCTACGACTACCAGTGCCAGCACGGCGCGGCGCTCCTGGCGGCGCTGGACTACGTGGACCACAACGCGCCCCGGCCCGACGACATGGACGTGAACTTCTTCGACTCGGCCCACCTGGGCACGTCCTCGGGCTGCATCGCCCGGTTCAACTGGATGCGGGACAGCATCATCCGGGAGGGCGTGGCCTACTTCGTCCGGGACGACGGCGACCAGAACCTGCCGAACCTGGGCCACCGCCGCTGGGCGCTGGACCCCATCATGGGCGCGACGGGCTTCGGCCTGGCCAACGCCGAAAGCGGCATGAGCTACGTGGTCATGTACGCCCACGACCTGGGCAACCCCGACGCTAAATGGGACGCGGTGCGCTGGCCGTCGGCGGGCGCGTTCCCCGCCGAACTGATGCACGACCACCTGGCCTGGTCGGTGGTGCTGGACCCCGGGACCTACGACCTGGCCGCGTCGCCGGTGGAGGTCACCCTGACCGAGGCGAGCCTGGGTCTGTCCTTCGCCTTCCGGCCCGCCGAGGGCGTCGGCGACGGCTTTTGCTGCGTCAACCTCGAGCCCTACGGCGCGGGCGGGTGCGTCATCTTCCGGCCTGACTTCACCGGCCTGGGGTTCACCGACTATGAGCAGAACCAGCGCTGGCACGTGCGCCTCGACCACCTCGTGACCCGGGCGGGGGAGGACGCGGCCCTCGAGTACGACGTGGACATGATCTCCCTCCGCGCCCAGGACGCCGTGAACGTGGAGATCTCCCAATTGGAGGCCGCGCTTCGCCCCGGCGACACCCTCGCCCTGACCGCCAAGGTCGTGCCCGCCTATGCCGACGACCTCACGGTGACCTGGGCCTCCTCCGACCCCGCCGTCGCCTCCGTCGAGGACGGCAGCGTCACCGCCCGCGCCCCCGGGACGTGCGAGATCACCTGCACCGACTGCGCGGGGCATACGGACACCTGTATATTGACCGTGGAATGACCGGGCGGCGCTGCCGCCCGATTTTTTTGCCGTTCCCTGCAACCAACCTCCGTTTTTTTACGTCAAATGAACGAAACTGACGCGAAACGAAGGGGGCGAGGACATGAAGCGATGGGCGGCGCTCCTGCTGTGCCTGATGCTGGCCTGTCCGGCGGCGCTGGCGGAGACCTACATCGTCTACCACTCGGGCGCGGAGGAATGGGGCGCCTACGCGCTGCTGCTCACCGACGACGGCACGGCGCTGACCCCGCGCGGGGTCTACGGCGACCTGCGGCTCCTGACCCCGGCGGACGGCGACGCGGATCAAGCGCTGTACGCGGCGTCCCCGGCCGCGCTGCCCGCGGACGCCGAGGGGCTGGACGAGGACGACTTCCGCAGCTTCACCCGGCTGGCGCTGCTGGACGCCCAGGGCGAACCGCTGACGGACATGGTCTACTACGACCTGCGCTTCGACCCCAGCGGCGTCATCGTCGGCCGGCGCTACAACGGCCCGACGGACGTGCTGTCCCCGACCGGCGCGACGCTGTTCTCCGGCGACTACCGGGACCTGGCCCCCGCAGGCGACGGCTACATCGCCCTGTGGGAGGACGAGATCGACGGCGAACCCAGCAACGCGGTGCTGCGCGTGGACGCGGACGGCACGGAGCACTGGACCGGCCTGCACACCGACGCCTGGGAGCTGTCGGCCTTCTCGGGCGGGCTGCTGCCCCTCCGGAGCGTGCCCGAGTACGGCGGGCGCGACCTGTTCCTGACCGAGGATGGCGAGATCGCCCTGGGCCGGGCCTTCGACAGCATCAGCGACGCCCGGGGCGGCTACGCGGTGGTCAACGACGGCGACGGCTACGCGCTGATCGACGATGAAGGAAACATACTGCTGCCTGCGGAATACGATTACATCGGCTGCGAGGAGCGCTCCGACGGCCGCGCCGTCTACTTCGCCCATCGCGGCAGCGCCATCGAGATCTACGACGGCGAGACGCTGGACCTCATCGCCGAGCGCGACTTCGGCGGCAGCTACGTCTACGGCTGGCTGTGCGCCGACGGGCTGATGAACGTGGGCGGTCCGGGCGGCGCGGAGATCATCGACATGGACGGCGACACCGTCGTCGCGGTCCCCCGGGACGTGGATGTCAGCGCCAGCTACGGCGTCTGCCGCGGCGTGCCCGAGCGCTTCGTCGCGACCGAGGGCGAGTGGCCCTACCAGGACGCGCACCTGATCGACCGGGACGGCGACCGGGTCGGCGGCAGCTTCCAGAGCCTGACCGCGGACCTGTGGGACGGCGGGGCCGGGCGCTACACCGTGGGGACCTTCGACATCGCCGAGGACGAGGAGGGCTATCCCTATCCCGTCTGGTACTCCAACCGCTACGGCGTCTGCGACGAGAACGGCGAGACCGTGCTCCCCGCCGTGTACAACAGCGTGCAGGTGCTGGCCGCCGACCGCTACTGGGTGGAGGCCCCCGACCGCTCCGGGATGATCGACGGGGCGGGGAAGTGGTACTATGTTATCAATTTGTACGAGGAACTCGTGGACTGATATTAGAGTGGAGAGTTGAGAGTTGAGAGTGGAGATATATTTGCCCTGTGACCTGAAGCACTCTTTTATCTCCACTCTCCACTCTGAAATGAAGGGGGAAGTATTTATGAAAAAGATGATAGCTCTGCTCACCGTAGCGCTCATGCTCATGTCGTGCGCCCTCGCCGACTGCCCGGCCATCGACCCGAAGGACTATCCCACGGTGGACGGCTCCACGGCGACGCTGCCGCTGAGCTACCTCCTGATGGAGACGGCCACGGGCACGGACGCGGAGACGGCCCGGGAACTGATCCAGCACCACAAGACCACCGAGTCCTTCTACGCCCTGGTGGACGGCAGCGCGGACCTGCTGCTGGTGTACGAGCCGTCCCAGGACGCCTGGGACTACGCCGCCGAGGAGGGCGTGGAACTGGAATACCAGGCCATCGGCTGGGACGCGCCGGTGTTCCTCATCAACGACGGCAACCCCGTGGAGTCCCTGACCGGCGACGAGATCGTGGGCATCTACTCGGGCGAGATCACCAACTGGTCCCAGGTGGGCGGCGAGGACCTGCCCATCGTGGCCTACCAGCGGGTGGAGAATTCCGGCTCCCAGGTGATGATGCGGGCGCAGGTGATGAAGGACGTGCCCATGACCGACGCGCCTACGGAGCTGCGCACCACCGAGATGGGCGAGCTGGTGGACGCCATCGCGTCCTACCGCAACACCGCCAACTCCATCGGCTACTCCGTCTACTATTACATCGACAACATGTACATGCAGGCCGGCGTCAAGCTGCTGGCCGTCGACGGCGTGGCCCCGTCCAACGCGGCCATCGCCAGCGGGGAGTATCCCTATCGCCAGCCGTTCTACGCGGTCATCCGCGCGGACGCGCCCGCCGATTCCCCCGCCCGCAGGCTCTACGACTGGCTCGCCACCGCCGAGGGACGCGCCCTGGTGGAGCAGGCCGGCTATGTGGCCGCGGAAGTGGAATGATATAGCGCCAATGTCAGGCGCGAGACCCGAGGGACATTGAGGATTGCGCCCCCTCGCGTTTCGCGCCTTTTCTCTTGCCTTTGAGAGCCATTCATGGTAAAATATCGAAGAAACCTGTGAACGGGGGAAGATACCATGCAAACGGTCAAAAAGCTCTCCACCGGCAAGGTCTGGTGCTTTGCGGTGGGCCAGTTCGGCTGGTCGGTGCTGGCGGCGCTGATCTCGAGCTGGCTGGTGAACTATTATCAGCCGGACCTGGCGACCCAGGCGGCGGGCCAGCCCATCTTCGTGCCCCAGGGCCGGGTGGTGCTGGGGATATTGACGGTGCTGGGGGCCATCACGGCCTTCGGGCGTATATTCGACGCCGTGACCGACCCGCTGATCGCGTCGCTGTCGGACCGCTGCAAGTCGAAGGACGGGCGGCGCATCCCCTTCATGCGGGTGGCGGCGATACCGTTCGCGCTTTCCTGCATCCTGACGTTCTGGTCCCCGGTGAACGGCGAGAGCTGGCTCAACGCGGGCTTCCTGTTCGTGATGCTGATGCTGTTCTACCTGTGCATGACCATGTACTGCACGCCCTACAACGCGCTGATCCCCGAATTGGGCAGCGACCAGGGGACCCGCATGGCCATCTCCACGTCCATCTCCTTTACCTACATCGCGGGCATGGCGGTGGCCTACGTGGCCCCGGTGGTGTGGGGCATGCTCGAACGGTCCATGCCCCGGGTGACGGCCATCCGCGTGACGTTCACCGCGATGTCCCTGGTCGGCATGGTCTGCATGTTCGTGCCGGTGTTCACCATCCGCGAGAAGGATTACGTGGTGGCGACGCCCAGCCAGACCGGGGCGGCCAAGTCCCTGGCGGCCACGTTCCGCAACCGGGACTTCCGGGTGTTCGTGGCGTCGGACATCGCCTACTTCCTGGGCATCACCATGTTCCAGACGGCGCTGCCGTTCTTCGTGACGAGCCTTTTGAAGCTGGACGAGAGCATGTCCACGGTCTACTTCGTGCTGATGACGGCGCTGTCGGTGCTGTTCTACGTGCCGGTGAACAAGCTGACGCCGCGGTTCGGGAAGAAGCGGCTCATACTCTGCGCGTTCGTCATCTTCACGCTGAGCTTCCTCTACACCGCTTGCTTCGGCGCGCGCCTGCCCATCCCGGCGGCGGTCCAGGGCTACATCCTCTGCGCGGTGGCAGCCCCGGCGATGGCCATCTTCGGCATACTGCCCCAGGCGGTGGTGGCCGACATCGCCGAGTACGACGCCCTCGAGACCGCGGAGAACCGCAGCGGCATGTTCTACGCCGCCCGCACCTTCGCCTTCAAGCTGGGCCAATCCATCGCCATGCTGCTGGTCACCGCCTTCGCCACCATCGGCCAGGAGACGGGCCTGGGCTATCGCGTCACCGCCGTGGCCGCGGCGCTGGTGTGCCTGCTGGGCGGGGGACTGTTCGCCATCTACGACGAGAAGAAGATATACCGGAAGATCATGAAGTAGACAGGAGGTCTCGCCATGCGCGGCATCAACGAAGACGGCCTCATCCGGGCTGACGGCTACGCGGACACCATGGAGGATGCGGCGCTGCCCTACATCGCGGCCCGCCGCAAGGACGCGCTCATCTCCGGCAAGGATGGCCGGCCGCTGTTCGTCTCCCGGTTCGACGCGGACGCGCCCACGGGCACGGTGATGATCGTCCACGGCTTCACCGAGAACGCGGACAAGTTCGCGGAGCTGATCCACTCGCTTTTGCGCAATGATTTGTCCGTGCTGGCCTACGACCAGCGGGGCCACGGGCGCTCCTGGCGGCAGGAGGGGTTGAGCGACGTGTCGCTTACCCACGTGGAGCGCTTCGAGGACTACGTGTACGACATGGGCGTCATCCGCGACGAGGCGCTGTCGGGCATGCCGAAGCCCCACAGGCTGTTCTGCCACTCGATGGGCGGCGCGGTGACGGGGCTGTACCTCGAGGGCCACGCGGGGGCGTTCGACCGGGTGGTCATGTGCGCCCCGATGATCGCGCCGAACCTGGGCGGCATGCCGAGGGCCGCGGCGCGGCTGCTGTGCGGCGTGAACCGGGCGCTGGGCCGGGGGCGCAGGCGCATATTCGTGTCGAAGCCCTACCAGTACCCGGACGACTTCGCCACCGCCCCGGCCAACGGCCGCGAGCGCTTCGACTGGTACGAGGCGCAGCGCCGGGACCGTGCGGTGTTCCGCAACAACAGCCCCACCTACGGCTGGACGCTGGAGTCCATCGACGTGACGGACAAGCTGCTGGCCCCCGGCGCGCCGGAGAAGATCGACGCCAGGATCCGGCTCTACACCGCCGCGCTGGACGACACGGTGCTGCCCGAGCCCCAGGCCGCGTTCATCGCCCGGGTGAAGGGCGGCGAGCGCGTCGTGGTGGAGGGCGCGAAGCACGAGATCTACCGCTCCCCGGACGACGTGCTCTTCCCCTGGTGGCACGAGGTGCTGGACTTCCTGAAAACGTGACATCGGGGACGGTTCTGTTTGTCACGCCCGCTGAAAAAATGATGACATCGGGGACGGTTCTCATTGTCACATCCACTGAAAACGTGACAATGAGAAC
>JAFUWR010000215.1 GCA_017471125.1 Clostridia bacterium
CAGGAGTTCGACATCCCCGTGGGCGGCACCATGGCCCACAGCTGGGTCATGTTCTACCAGGACGAGCTGACGGCCTTCAGAAAGTTCGCCGAGGTCTATCCCGACAACTGCATCCTTCTGGTGGACACCTACGACGTATTGAAGTCCGGCGTGCCCAACGCCATCAGGGTGTTCGACGAGATGAAGGCCCGGGGCGTCCAGTCCAAGAACTACGGCATCCGGCTGGACTCCGGCGACCTGGCGTACCTGTCCCGGGAATCCCGGCGCATGCTGGACGAGGCGGGGTACACCGAGGCGAAGATCGTCGTGTCCAACAGCCTGGACGAGTACACCATCACGTCCATACTGGATCAGGGCGGCGCCATCAGCTCCTTCGGCGTGGGCGAGCGGATGATCACCGCCAAGTCGGACCCGGTGTTCGGCGCGGTGTACAAGCTGTGCGCGGTGACCAACGACGCCGGCGTGTTCGAGCCCCGCATCAAGATCTCCGAGACCGTGGAGAAGATCACCAACCCCGGCCTCAAGCGGGTGTACCGGGTGTACAACGCCGAGGGCAAGGCGTTCGCCGACCTGATCGCGGGCCAGGAGGGGGTCACCGCCGAGGACGTGAAGAACGGCATCGTCGTCATCGACCCCGAGCGCCCGTGGAAGAAGCGGCTGTTCAGGGACTGCGGCCTGCGGGAGCTCCAGACCAAGGTGCTCGAGGGCGGCAGGCGCACCGGCCCCGCCCCCACCGTGCGGGAGATCGCCAAGTACGTGCGCAAGCAGCTCAACGAGGAGATCTGGGAGGAGGAGCAGCGCTTCCGCAATCCCCACAAGCATTATATCGACATGACCTCGGAATACTACAATATGAAGATGGATATGCTGGAGGAAAAGACACATGGCTGAGTATTCCTTTGACCCGGTGGCCGCCCGGGAGCGGCTGGTCAAGAAGATCCGTGAATTCACCCAGGCCGCGGGCGTGAGCCGCGTGGTGCTGGGCATATCCGGCGGCAAGGACTCCACCGTGGCCGCGGCGCTGTGCGCCCGGGCGCTGGGGGCCGCCAACGTGTTCGGCATCATGATGCCCGACGGCGTGCAGAAGGACATCTCCGACAGCATGCGGGTGTGCCGGTCGGTGGGCATCAATCACCGCATCGTCAACATCAGCGAGATGCACACCTCCCTGCTCAAGGCGGTGGAGGCCGGGTCCAACGGCGAGATCGCCGACTTCCCGGTGGCCTTCTCCGAGGAGAGCAACGTCAACGTCCCGCCCCGGCTGCGCATGACCACGCTGCGCTACGTGGCCCAGGCCATCGGCGCGTTCCTCTGCGGCACCGGCAACCTGTCCGAGGCCACCGTGGGCTATTGCACCAAGGACGGCGACACCTCCTGCGACTTCAACCCGCTGGGCACGCTGACCAGCGTCGAGGTGGTGCAGGTGGGCCTGACCATGGACGAGCTGCCCCGGGAGCTGGTGCAGAAGACCCCCGACGACGGCCTCTCCGGCGTCCCCGACGAGGTCAAGCTGGGCATCACCTATCGCCAGATCCACGACTTCCTGCGCCTCGGCTCCTGCGGCGACCCCGAGATGGATGAAAAGATCGCCAGGCGCGAGAAGGCCAATATGCATAAGCGCAGGCTGCCCACCATACTGGACGCCTGGAAGGATTGAACCAGAAGGGATTTTTGAACAGGCATAGGAGGTGACGCGCATGGCGATCCCGGAGGCGATGTTAAAGGATTGGGAGGTGCTGGATCGCGAGGATCAGGAGCAGGCGGCGCAGTTCATCAGCCTGTTGGCCTATCGTCGCCGCCACGAACAAGCCCAGCGGGAGCCGCGAAAGACCCACGTGCAGTTCGACGTCTGGAAGGGACAGATCGAGCTGCTGGACAACTTCGACGATCCGCTGCCGGGACTGGAGGACTACGTGTGATGCTGCTGCTGGACACGCACGCGCTGATCTGGATGTTTTCGGACAGCGAAAGGATACCCGTCGAGACGCGAAAAGCCATGATGGAGAACGATCTCTGCGTGAGCATAGCCTCGCTGTGGGAGATCGGCATCAAGGCATCGTTGAAGCGGGAGGAAAAGCGGCTAAACATCAACAGGAGCATCATTGAGATCGCAGGGATGTGCGAGCAACAGGGCGTCGGCATACTCCCGGTCACCCCGGAAGCCTGTGATGCCGTCAGGACGCTGCCCCATATCCACGAGGACCCCTTCGACCGCATGATCGTCGCCCAGGCCATGCTTGGCGGCATGACGCTCGTGACCAAGGATGAAAACATATGGAAATACCCCGAGGTCAAAAGGCTCTGGTAGTTTCCCACATGACGACACCCTCGCGCCGAATGGCACGAGGGTGTCGTATCATATATTCACGTCATTTTTTCTCCGGCTCCACGGCCCTCCCCTGGGGGAACTGGGCCACGCGGAGGGCGGTGCCGCCATAGGGCACGAGCTCGATGACCTGGGCCTTGGAGGCGTCGATCTTGGGCACCATGGGGACACTGGCACAGCTTCCGCCGTCCATGGGCCAATCGACCTCCACGGCCTTGACCAGCACGCTGACGGGCGGTCCGCCGACGCCGAACGCGCCGGGCACCTCGTCGTACACGGCCTTCATGGGCTCGTCCCGCACCAGCGCCCAGCTCCAGGTGTCGGTGGTGGACACCTGCCACGCGCCGTCGGGCCGCTGCGCCCAGTCCTCGTTGGGCTGCCAGGCCATCAGCAGCGGGCCCAGCTCCACGGCCCCGGACTGGTGGTACCACTTGGTCACCCGCGGCACCGTGGGCAGCTCCAGCCGCACCACATCGCCGGTGCGCCAGCGGCGGCGGACGCAGGTGGTCTCGCCGGAGCGCACCTGCATGATCTCGCCGTCGGGCAGGAAGATCATCGGCTGCCGCGCCCAGAAGGGCACCCTCAGGTAGATGGGGAACTCGCAGGGCTGCTTGACGGAGACCTCGATCTCCGCCGACTGGCTGAACGGATAGCCGCCGGACACCTTCACCCGCACGGGCACGCTGCCCACGGTGGCGCGGACGGTGCAGGGCGCGTAGCTGATGGCCTGCAATCCGCCGTCGGCGGTCATGTACCACTGGGACGCCACGAACCCCGGCCAGCCCTGCTGCACGTCGGCGGGATAGTCCGGCGCGTAGGGCTCGGAGCCGTAGAGGTTGGCGGTCTCGGAGTCGTTGTACCAGCGGCGCGGCGCCTCGGACACCTTCACCTGGTTCACCTGCTGGCAGACCTGGCACCCCTTCATGTCCGGGGTGAAGGCCGCGGGCAGGGCGTTGTAGGCGACCTTTTCGAGGATGTCGGCGTATTCCGGGGCGAAGTCGCCCAGGCCGATCAGCGTCTCCAGGCTCTGCATCAGCGCCGTCACCGCGCCGGTCTCCACGCCCTGGGTGGGGCTGTTGCCGTTCAGGTGCTCGTCGCAGGTGAACAGGCCGTTGGCGAGGCCGTGGTGCCGGGTCAGCTTCTCCCAGCCGAAGCGGAAGCCGCCCTGCTCCTTGAAGCCGGACTTGATGAGGTTGATGACGCCCGGGGCTTTGAGCCCCATCGCCACGTTGACGCCGTGGGACAGGTGGTACTGGGTGCGGAAATAGGGGCGCTTCTCCCCCTCCAGCGGCTCGTTGCGCTCCTCCTCCAACGCCTCCCGCAGCCGGCCCCACTTGAGGGACTTGCTCATGGGCACGGTGTTGGCGAAGGTGTGGAAGTAGTTCGGCCAGTCCAGCGTCTGGTTCCGAAGCTTCCTGCACAGCTCCAGCAGGTGCTTCTGCCCGGTCAGGTCGTAAAGCCACAGCGCCAGCTCCATGTTCTCCGCGCCGCGGGCCACCGACCAGTCCCGAAGCGGGCGGTCGGACAGGTTGAGGTACTGGTACTTGAAGAACTTGTCCATCAGCACCAGCACGCGCTTGTCCCCGGTGGCGGTGAAGTACTGCCGGAGCGCCTTCATGGCGGCCACCAGCGGCCAGTAGTCCCCGTCGTCCTCGTCGCCGAACCAGCCGTCCTCCCGCTGGCTGTCGATCAGGCGCTCCATGCGCTCGACCGCCAGCGCCTTGAGCGCCGCGTCGTCCAGCGTCCACGCCAGCAGCACCAGCCCCTCCAGTCGGCAGAGGGTGGCGGGCTTCATGTCGTCCGGCCACAGGTCGTCCAGCCGGCCCTTGGCGGCCTCGGCCTGGGTGTTGAGCTGCTCGGACAGCCAACCCTCCGGGCGGATCGACCCCAGCGGCAGCGGGGCAAGGGCGTTCGGCGTCAGCGGCGCGCGGTTGAAGATGGGTTTCATAAGTTTTTCCTCAATTCCTACTCAAAAATCCTGTATTCGCACTCGATCCGGCCGTTGTAGTACCGGCGGCGGCGGGTAGCGCGTCGGCCGTACTCCCGCTCAAAGCCCATGTCGGCGGAGAAGGCGCACAGCTTCCAGCCGGGATGCCGCCTTTGCAGCGCGCCCAACTGCTTGGCCACGGCGTGGGCGGCGCGGATGTTGTCCAATCGCTCGCCGTAGGGGGGATTGGCCACGAACACGCCCGGCTCGCCGGGGACGTTCACGTCGCGCATGTCCATGACCGACAGCTCGATGCGGCCCGCCAGCCCCGCCTGCTTCAGGTGGCGTCGGGCCAGCTCGATGGCCTCCGGGTCGATGTCGCTGCCCGCGATGCGGATGGCCCGCTTGGAGCCCTCCTCATATTTCAGCCGCGCCTCGCGCCTTATGGCGTTCAAGTCGTCGATGGGCACGACGGGCCACGCCTCCATCGCGAACTTGCGGGTCAGCCCCGGCGCGCGGCCCAGGGCGATGAACGCCGCCTCGATCAGCAGCGTGCCCGTGCCGCAGCAGGGGTCGTACAGCGGCTGCCAGGGGTGCCACCCGCTCTGCAGGATCAGCGCCGCGGCCAGGGTCTCCCGCAGCGGCGCCTCGCCGTTCCAGGTGCGGTAGCCCCGCTTGGACAGCGGCTCGCCCGAGGCGTCCACCGCCACGGTGACCACGTCGTTGCGGATGGAGATGTCCACCTGGAAGGTCACGCCCGTCTCCGGGAACCAGTCGAGGCCGTAGGTCTGCTTCATGCGCTCCACCATCGCCCGCTTGCCGATCTTCTGCACGTCCGACGGGCTCATGAGCTGGGACTTCACGCACTTGGCCCGGATGGGAAACGCGCCGTCCGCGGGCAGCAGCTTCTCCCATTCGATGGCCTTCACGCCCTGGAACAGCTCCTCGTAGGTCCGGGCCTCGAACTGGGACATCACCAGCAGCACGCGGTCGCAGGTGCGCAGCCACAGGCTGGCCCTGAAGGCGTCCGCGAAGTCGCCCTCGAACATCGCGCCGCCCACGTCCATCACCTTCACGTCCCTCATGCCCAGGTGCTTCAGGTCCCGCCCGGTCATGCCCTCCATGCCGAAGGCCGCGCTTGCTATCCATCTCATACTCGCTTGTTTCTTCCTTTGGAGGTTTATTATAGTGTGGAGTTTGGAGAGTGGAGAGTGGAGTTGCGGTTCAGATCCTGACGGATCTGTTTTGATAAAAATCGGAGAACGGCGAAGCGCCTGTTCATCTCCACTCTCAACTCTTCACTCTCAACTCTTTGGTCCTCACTCTCCGACCAATGATCTCATCTCCGAAAGCGCCTGCCGCTCCTCCCGGGACACGGTCATCTGGGACACGCCCAGGCGCTCGGCGGCCTCCCGCTGGGAGAGGTTATCGAAGTACCGCAGGCGGATGATCTCCCGCCGCCGCTCGGAGAGGCCGTCCATCGCCCGCCGCAGGGCGTCCATGCGCTCGAAGTCGGAGTAGCCCCGCTCCTCGATGCCCAGGAACCTGTCCAGCGACGCGGCGTCCTCCACGGGCGCGTCCATAGACACCAGGGTCAGGCTGGCCGCCTCCATCGCCTCCAGCACGTGCTCCTCGCTCACGCCCAGCGCCTCGGCCAGCTCGTCGGCCCTCGGCATGCGGCCCAGCGCCTGGGACAGCCGGTCGCGCTCGCGCTCCAGCTCCCGGGCCAGCTGTATGCCCCGCCGGGGCACCCGCAGCGCCCGCACCCGGTCGCGGAAGTAGTTCTTCACCTCGCCCACCATGTTCGGCGTGGCGAAGCTGGCGAACTTCACGCCCCGGGCGGGGTCGTAGCGCTCCACGGCCCGCACCAGGGCCAGCGCGGCCACCTGGTACAGGTCGTCGTGGTCCGCGCCACGGCCGGAGAACTTTCGGGCGATGATCTCGGCGATGTACAGGTGGGCCTCGACGATCCGGTCCCGCAGCGCCGTGGTGGGCCGCGCCGCGTATTCGGCGATCAGGCCGTCCAGCGCGTCGGGCGGTATCCGCGATGTGCTCGCCATCCGGGATCCCCCCTCACTCCGCCAGCGCGGCGCGCACCGAGACCCCGGCGATGAAGCCGTCCCGGACGTCGAACTCGGCCTCGTCCGCCAGCGCCAGCAGGATGCAGCGCATGACCTCGAGCTGGTCGTCGGTCACGTCGCCGGTCTCCGCCGCCGCGCCGACGGCCTCGGCCCGTACGCCCAGCCCCGCGTCGTCCACCGAGAAGCGCAGCCGCAACCGACGGGGCGGGTGGATCTGGTCCATCAGGCAGCCGCAGGCTTCCTCCACGGCCATCTTGATCTCGTCCATGCGGTCCACCGTGACCCCCGCCCGGGCGATCACCCCCGCCGCCGTCAGCCGGATCACCAGCATCAGGTTCGGGTCCGCCGGCAGGCACAGCTCGATCGGTTCGCCAGGACTGACTTTGACCATGGAGCATCCCTCCGCCCATTATTCCAAGAGTAATTATAAATGAAAGCTCAGCTTTCTTCAAGGGGCGAAAGGCCGCAAAGGGGGAGGTTTCAAAATTTAACCGTGCGGGCCGTTTTGTCCCGGGGACAAATTATTTCTGAAAACCCATTGTCAAGCGGCGCAAAATAAGGTATTTTACACTTCTTCTTTTGAAAACGCCTGAAAACACAGGCGATTCAAGCATTTCTCATACATTCCCAGCACAAAAACGGGCACAAAAAGCAACGGAAAATCAACAGGGGCAAAATAAACCACCTGGTACATCAGGTGGTTGGTGGTGGGGTTACAACTTTCCGATCACGTCGCCGAGGGTCGATGCGATTCGCTTTTGTGCATCCCCGGTCGAATGGCTGTATACGTCCATAGTGATTCCCACAGAGGAATGACCTGCCCTCTTTGATACGCTGGTCACATCTGCGCCGTTGAGCAGGGCCAGTGAGATGGACGTGTGTCTGAAGGTGTGCGGATGGAGACTCGGATAGCCAATCCGCTTTCCGAATTGCCTGATTCGTTTGGTGATTGTGTTCGGGTTAATAGGTTCGGGGCCGATGTCGTGGGTGAAGGTGAAGTCGATTTTCCATCCGTTTTTTAGGAAGAGTGCAGCCTGTTCCCGCCTCCACCGGGTCAGTACGGAGAGCGTCGCATGTGACAGATATATTTCTCTGCCTTGGCCACTCTTGGGGGTCGAGAGGTAGGTGCCCAGTTCAGCAGTGTATTGGACGTTCCGAGAGATTTTTACCAACCCCGTCTCAAAGTCGATGTCCGACCATTTCAGACCGGCCAGCTCTCCGCGCCGCATACCGCTGTCCAATGCCAGCACGATCAGGCAGTATATATTCAGCGGTTCCTCGGCAGCACGTTTGAGTATCTCTTGTACCTGTGCTTCATTTAGGGCCTTGTCGGTTCCCTGCTTCGCCTGTACGTCTTTGGATTGCTTCGGGCGCTTTACCCGGTTCATGGGATTGGACGATATGGCATCGGCTTCGAGTGCGTGTTGGAAGAACGCATGTAGCGTAGCATAATGCCACTTGCACGTCTGGATGGAGAATGGCGTGTTTCGCGCCGAAATGCCATTGGTTTGCAGGGAGGTCATGTATTCGCGTAGGGCCGGATATTCTATGTTCTCCAACTTCATATCGCCGAATACGCGGGCAGCGCGTTCGAGGGTTTTCCGATAGTTGTACACAGTTCCGGCTCCGTGGTCGATGGTGAGTTCCTCCAGATACCGCGCCATGTACCGGTTGAAGGTGGGCTTACGCTCGGCTTCCCGTCTCGCAGCCTCTGCGGCCTCCTGGTCGGCTTGCGCCTTGGCTCTGATTTCTTCCTTGGTAAGCACTTCGCCGCGCCGACAGGCGGCTTCAAATTCGCCCGTGACTTTCTGCAAATCGCGTTCAATGGCCTTGTTGCTCCATCCTGTGGGTGGTGTGTATGTCGTAGTGTAGGGTGTCAGTTGCTTTCCCGTCAGCGGGTCACGCCCACGACTGACCCTAATCTGGTATGAAATGATGTTGCCCGCTTTGTCCTTTCGTGGTGAGATGCTTGCCATTTTTCTTTCCTCCCTGTGTGAATATGGCAGGGAACCTGATTCCCTGCCACGTGTACGTCCTTATCCTTCGGCTCTTGCAAGTCGCAGGCCAGCCAACAAACCATCACGGAAACTCTCACGGGTGTTTGCGTTCATTGCAAGCAGTATGTTCCCGCGGGCTTCGTCTGCGTCGGCAGTTCCCGACATCGCGTTTTCCAACTGCATCATGGCTTCGGATAGCTGCTTGTCGTAAATCGTCGGTTCCTGTGCTGCGTACTCGTTGGCAAGGATATCAAGCGGATTAAACGTTTCACTCACCTTCTTTCATGCTGACTTCAACCAGGTCGGACATCAGGTTACACGTGCCATTCAGCGCGTCATTCACGATGGCAACGAGGAATGATATACTCTGGTAATTGTTGAGGATATACGTCAGATGATCGTTATACTGTTCTTCCTGCTCACCGTCGATGTCTACAAGCACGGGATAGAAGAGCATCGCCAGCTTTTCAGCGACTTCCTTCGCGGTGCTGATGTAGTTGTTCAGGTTGGTTACAAGGTACTGTTTATCCATGCGTAATCCTTTCTCCCTCGGATATTATGCCGCCGAGGGTCGGCTGATTGACTATTGAAGGTTACGGCGCGGTCTGTGTATCAG
Source organism: Clostridia bacterium (assembly GCA_017471125.1). Classification (GTDB taxonomy): domain Bacteria; phylum Bacillota; class Clostridia; order Christensenellales; family Aristaeellaceae; genus UBA2862. Next base: position 8,948 of record JAFUWR010000215.1, read on the forward strand.
AGTACAGGAAGAACGATTGCAGCCGCTTACCGCTTCGCGTCGTGGGATCTTCAATCTCCACCTTTAGCGCCGCTTCACTACCGTGAATTACCATCCTACCGACGCTCTGCCAACTGGCCCAGCTTCTAACTTCTTCGACGATACCAGCCGCCTGCGCCGCCTGTTCAATCTTCACCCGGTTAGCAGCCTGGCATTTCAGCCACCGCCACGCCAACGCCAACGCCGCAGAAAAGGTGATAGCGGCTTTCTTAGCGGCGGTCTTGAAAAGGCTCCAAGCCTTTTTCATCAACCGGGACAAGTCGGAACGCTTCATAGTAATTCTCCCTTCGTTTGGTCGGTAGTGGGAAGGTGCCCTTTCGAGGTTGTCCGCACTTCCTGGCTTCACGCACCTACAGGGGTCTTACCTCGGGTTGTTAGTTCCTTGCCCGGTTTCGGCCTTCCCTTGCTGACATGTATATTATACTATATTGATATCAATATGTCCATTGGCCGAACCAACAATATATTGTTATCAATATTGTTCAAAATGTATATTGATATCAATATCATGTTTGTGTTATAATACTTGATAGAATGGAGGTTTTTTATGACATACTCAAAAGCAAATATGCGCGCCGTCGATAAGTACGTGCGGAACAATTATGATAGCTTCCTGGTTCGCGTTCCCAAAGGCCGTAAACAGACCATAGAAGCGTTTGCGCGGGCACACGGCGAATCCGTCAACGGCCTTGTTGGTCGGCTCTTACGGGATGCACTGGGCTTGTCAGAAGTAGAATGGAGAGCGACAGATTCAGAGACAGAGGATACATGAAGTATTTTCATATTTCACCTGAAAATATGTTTTGTTGTTAATAACATAACATATACTTAAAATTGTTACATATATGTAAATTATGCACTGATATATCGGCATTGTGCATAAATTTGTTAATTATCATGCCTATGTTTGATATTTTTCAGGCTTCGGATGAGAGACTTCGTTGTAGTAAGGTGGGCTCGCCGTGTGTTTATGACCCTATACGGGTGGAGGTGGGCCCCTTCTGACCATTCCGCATTAAACGTTTATTCCTTCACGTGCTTACTAAAAGAGTTTTCCGGGCAAATCAGCGGCTTTTGTCTCGGGTGGTATAGTTTATCGAGGAATGGCGTTGAAACGATTTTAGCGGCGTTTGCGCCCATGTTACACGTTGTTTGTGGACATGTGCGTGATGTGGATAACCTTCGGCGGTGGAACGCGAATAATCAGTGCTTGTTATATCGCTGCTCTAACGCTCGTTCAAAGGTCACTTTGTCTATTCCTCTTTCGCGGCAAAAATCGTTTATGCCCTCATTCCGAACCTGCTCCGCTATACTATCCGCTTCACGTCGAAAACGCTCTGATACTTGCGGGTGTGCTTCAAGCGCTTTTAACAAGGCATGTTCGGGAGCGTTTTCAAATCGTACGTTATAGCTGCTTTCAAGGATTGCGGCATGATCGTATTTCCTTGCCATTGCACGATGAATATTCAAAACCCTAATTCGCGGTTCTTTTTCTGAATTGTTACGAATGTACATCATGTAGGCGACTGGTAGCTTGTTATTATAGGCGTAATTCAAAAACAATTCCCATTCCTTCCAGAAATCAGCGTCTCCCTGATTCTGCTGGGCATCCGGTTCGATTGTTTGCTCATTATTATTAATACTCATAGATGTGATACCTTGACTAATGATATTATAGTCATTTTTATTAATATTTATTATATGTCCCTGATTTTCAGGGTGGCCTGAATCCTGATTTTCAGGGTGGCTGGTATCCTGATTTTCAGGACTATGCCGATTTTCAGGTATATTCTGATTTTCAGGGTGGCTCTGTTCCTGTTTCCTACGTTTTTGTTCCTCAATATAGATTTCAAGCGCCGTCCTTGGCTTTGGCTGGTTGATAGTCAAATACCTTCTTCCAGCTTCTATGCTTGATTCCAGTACCCCTGCTTGCATGAGACGACTAATAGCCATCTCACGTTTATACTCGGTCAGACCAATTAGGGTCTGTATGGTCTCATTCTTAACATTGCATGGTTTCCCTTTTGAGACGAATCCATTAACATAACCTGCAATCATTAAATCCTCTGGTTGCAATCCTTCAATATTGAAGAGCCATCCTGGAATCCAGATACCCTCAAAACCCTCGTAAACGACCCTCTTCCCTTTTTTCAGTTTCCTGTCTCCAACCCGCGTGTATGTACTCATTTCCCGTCTTGCCTCCATCGTCGGGATGAGGGTGGGCGGCTGCTTAAGAACAGACCGCCCTCACCCTTCTCTCTCTGCCTTTAGCTTTGTTCGGTGGTGCTGGTGTTGTCGGTCGTGGCTGTGTGTGTTGCCGGGTCAGGCATCTTATAGATCGTAAATTTCGCCGTCGAGTAATATTCACGCTTTTTGACAGTGCCAACAACCGGATTAAGCGGCTTTAACTGTTCTCTAACGCGGTAAAACTCATCCCAGGTATTGAATCTCATCTGAAATGTGACCATTCTGTCCTCCTTGCGTGTTCGCCTAAAGTCTATTGTTGCTATTGCGGATGCTGTCTTGAAGTGCAACGGTATCAACAATGTATCTGGTTCCAGAATAAAAACCGGGTAGCTGTCCAGCCTTTTGCATCCTCCGCAACGCATATTCTGAAATTCCAGTATTCAGAGCAACGTTTCTAATCGTCATGTAAGGCATGGGCTGCTCAGGTCGTTTGCTTGAAATGTTCCGCTGCCGCTGCGTGGTACTATTCATCTCTTAATAATCCTCCGTAATGTTTGTTGGGTTGTGGTGTCTCGTTCGTTTATATGGTTTTGCCTATAATGTGGGTTTGTATCGCCTCCAATCATTCGGTAGGTTTGACTATCCTTAACCTTTGCCCCGTATACCATTATATCGTGGTGACCATCCGGGCGCAATAGGTCGGCAACGTCACAAAGTACGGTCATATATGAAAATGTTGAAGTAAAAATGAAATAATATCGTAATATTTATGTGTTTCTATTCTCCCTCTTGCCTTCAGGAAAAACGCTTGATAATCGATGTAGCATGGTGCATAATGTCCGCAACAGGGTCGTTGATTTCCGCGGGAAAAATCAACAAAAAATCAACTGGGCAAGCTATGATAAAAACGGATAAGTTATTGACAAACGCGATAAGATACAAATAGTGCATGTATTCTTTAATAGTGTTGCTTTTTTATCGAACATATGAACGAAATAACTTGATGCACAACGATAACAAAAAATACTTGCCAATCGCCTTAAAATAAGGTATAATACTTTTACAGAATTTTATATTGGAGGATGACATCATGGCAAAATTCGTTTGTGACGCCTGCGGCTGGGAGTACGACGAGGCGCTCGGCAGCCCCGAGAACGGCATCGCCCCCGGCACGAAGTTTGAAGACCTGCCCGAGGACTTCGAGTGTCCCCTATGCGGCGTGGGCAAGGACATGTTCTCCGAAGCCTGATCCAGAACCGTCTGCCCCGGGCGCGTCCCGGGGCGTTGTCATATCCACCCCCCTGACGATAAGGAGGTCATCCCTATGGCAAATGAATTCAACGTTGCGGTGCTGGGCGGCGGCCCGGGCGGCTACGAGGCGGCGATCCGCTGCGCGCAGCTGGGCCTCAAGACGTGCCTGATCGAGGCCCGGGAGCTGGGCGGCACCTGCCTGAACCGGGGCTGCATCCCCACCAAGGCGCTGCTGCACGGCGCGGAGGTCTACGAGAGCGCCAAGGACGGCGGCGTGTTCGGCATCTCCGGCGACGTGAAGCTGGACTACGAGAAGCTGGCGGCTTTCAAGGACGACCGGGTGAACAAGCTGGTGCGCGGCATAGAGGCGCTGGAGAAGGCCAACGGCGTGGAGGTCATCAAGGGCTTCGGCGTGGTGTCCGGGCCCCACGCCCTCAAGGTGGGCGACAGGACCGTCACCTATGACAAGCTCATACTGGCCATGGGCTCGGCCCCGGCCAAGCCGCCCGTGCCGGGCATGGACACCGCCTACACCTCCGACGACGTGCTGGCGGCCAAGTTCCTGGTGTCGAACATGATCGTCATCGGCGGCGGCGTCATCGGCATAGAGTTCGCCACGCTGTTCGCCACCCTGGGCAAGAAGGTCACCATCATCGAGATGATGCCGGAGATCCTGCCGGGCACCATCCCGGAGATCACCTCCAAGACCCGCGCCATCCTGAAGAAGAAGGGCGTGGAGTTCATCCTCGGCGCGAAGGTGACCGAGGTGGTCAAGGGCCGCGCGGTGCGGTTCGAGAAGGACGGCGTCGCGGACGAGCGCCGGGCCTCGGCGGTCATCGTGTGCGCGGGACGCCGCCCCATGACCCGGGACTGCGGGCTGGAGAGCATCGGCCTGGAGACCGACCGGCGGGGCTTCATCGCCGTGGACGACCACCTGCGCACCGCCGTCGAGGACGTGTACGCCATCGGCGACATCACCGGCAAGATCCAGCTGGCCCACGTGGCCTCCGCCCAGGGCATGGTGGCCGCGGCCAACTGCGCCGGGAAGGACGCGACCATGCGCTACGACCGGGTGCCCGCCTGCATCTACACCTCGCCCGAGATCGCCTACGTGGGCCTGAGCGAGGAAGCCGCAACCGCCCAGGGCATCGAGACCGAGGTCGGCAGCTTCAACATCGCCGCCAACGGCCGCTGCTTGGTGATGAACGAGAACACGGGCCTGGTGAAGATCATCGCCGAGAAGGGCACGGGCAAGATACTGGGCTGCCAGATCATGGCCCCCCGCGCCACCGACATGATCGCCGAGATCGCCGCGGTCATGGAGCACGGCGGCACCGTGGAGAGCCTGTCCCGGGTCATCCACCCCCACCCCACCGTGTCCGAGATCGTCGCCGAGGCCACCCACGACGTGGAGGGCCTGGCGGTGAACGCCATGCCGCGGAAGAAGTAAACGGCGCACAAAAACGACCCTTCATTGCGAAGGGCCGTTTTTTCATGCGTAAAATCAATATCCCAGCAGCCTCGGCAAGAACGCGGTCAGCTCCGGCCACACGGAGATGGCGATCAGCACGATCACGTTGCAGGTGACATAGGGGGCCGCGCCCTTGAAGATGTCGATGATGGGCATGCGGTTGATCTTGTTGCAGGCGTTCAGGCACATGCCCACCGGCGGGGTGACCAGGCCGATGGCGAGGCCGGTGATCATCATCGCGCCGAACTGGAGGGCGGTGAAGCCGTAGTGCTCCATGACCGGCAGCATGATGGGGGTCAGCAGCAGGATGGCGGGGCTGACGTCGATGAAGGTGCCGATGATGAGGATCAGCACGTCGAACATCAGCGCGATGCCCACCCGGGACATGTTCATGGACATGAAGAAGCTGGCCACCAGGTCCGGCACCTTCTGGATGGTCAATATCCAGGTGAAGATCTGCGTGAAGCCGATGATGAGCATGACGGAGGACGAGGAGATCAGCGTCTTTTTCAGCGCCGTCCAGACGTTCTTCCACTTCAATTCCTTGTACAGGAAGAAGCCCACCAGCATCGAATACGCCACGGCCACGCCCGCGGACTCGCTGGCCGTGCAGACGCCGCCGGACACGCAGACGATGATGAACAGCGGCATGAGCAGCGCCGGGATGCCGGCGAACATGGCCTGCCAGAAGCGCTTGGCCGAGAACGGCTCGCGCGCCGGGTGCCAGCCGCGGCGGGCGCTGATGATGTAGACCAGCACGAGCTGGGTCAGGCCGATCAATATCCCCGGCACCGCGCCGGCCATGAACAGCGCGCCGATGGACGCGCCGGAGACCATCGCGTAGACCACCATCGGGGTGGACGGCGGGATGATCATGCCCATGGTGGAGGAGGCCACCGTGATGCCCGCGGAGGCGTCCGGCGGATAGCCCTTCTCCTGCATGGCGGGGATCAGTATGCTGCCCAGGGCGGAGGTGTCCGCCACCGAGGAGCCGGAGATGCCGCCGAAGATCATGGAGGCCACGATGTTGACCTCGCCCAGGCCGCCGCGGATGGGCCGCAGGATCTCCATGCAGAAGTCGATGATGCGCTTGGTGATGCCGCCGGTGTTCATCAGCTCGCCCGCGAGCATGAACAGGGGCATGGCGATCATCAATTCGGAGTACACGCCGTTCCAGATGCGCTGGGGCATCATGCTCATGAACATGGGCTGGGCGGCGGAGAGGTAGGATATGCACGACGCGCCGATGGCGAAGGCGAGCGGCACGCCGATGGCGGCAAACACGATCAGGCCGATCAGCAGAAATACGATTGCCATGTGGCTGTGTCCCTCCCTTCCCTACTGGCTCACCGTGTCGATGGGCTTGTCCTGGGGCTCGAAGGCCGACAGGGGCGCGCGCACGGTGGTGACGATCCTTATGACGATGCACAGGGCGCACAGCGCGCCGGACAGCGGCATGATGCCGTACATGTACATCATCGGGATCTCCATGCCCTGGCTGATCTGGGTGCCCATCTTCATGGCGTAGGCGTAGGAGTGGTAGACGAATATGGCGTCCACCCCCAGCATGATGATGTAGATGACCACGCTGACCCAGCGCTTCACGGCGGGCTTGAACTTATCGTAGAGTATGTTGATGCTCACGTGCTCGCCCCGCAGCACGTTCAGGCCCATGGCCCAGAAGGTGGTGAAGGCGAACAGCGTGACGTTGAACTCCGACACGCCCTTCCAGCTGAGGGAGAAGCAATAGCGCATGATGACGGTGAAGATGACCATCACCGCCAGCAGCCCCATGGCCGCCGCGCCAATGCCCATGTAGAGCTTTTCGGCAATATTGCCGGCCTTTTTCACGTAAAACGCATCCTTTCCCGCATTTTTATGGGGGCGGGTCGGCGAACCGACCCGCCCCCAATGGATCCCGTCAAAGCCGGAGCCTTACGCCGCGGCCACGATGGCCAGCATCTCGTCCAGCTCCTCCTGGGTGCAGATGCCCTCTTCGACGACCTGCTGGTACACGCCCTGGCAGGCGTCCTGGAAGGCCTGGAGCTCCTCGGCGGTGGGCTCATAGACCTCCGCGCCGGAGTCCTTGATGACCTGCTTGGCGGCCTCGGAGTTCTCGTCGATCAGCTGGTCGTTGTAGGCGCCCATGGCGGTGGCGGCCTCGCTGATGATGGTCTGGAACTCCTCGGGCAGGCTGTTCCACCACTCGGCGTTCACATAGAAGGGGTCGGGATGGAACTGGTAGTTCACCTGGGTGAAGTACTGCTGCACCTCATAGAACTTCATGCCCTCGACGTTGACCCAGGGGTTCTCCTGGCCGTCGGCGATGCCGGTCTTGAGGCCCATGTACAGGTCGGCATAGGGGATGGTGGTGGTGGTGGCGCCCAGGGCGACGAAGGTCATGTCGATGGTCTTCATGCCGTTGGTGCGCATCTTCAGGCCCACCAGGTCCTCGGGCTTGGTGATGGGGTGCTTGGAGTTGGAGAACTGGCGATAGCCGCCGGCGTCGCACAGGTTGATGATGACGGTGCCGGTGGTCTCCTCGGCCTCCGCGCACACCTTCTTGGCCAGGTCGGACTGCAAAAGCGCGGTCACCTGGGCGCGGGTGTTGGTCAGGAAGGGCAGGGTGAACATCAGGAGCCGGGGGCTAAAGTCGAACTGACCGCCGCGCATGCCCTGCACGACGCCCTGCACGACCTGCTCCAGCATCTCCTTCTCGGTGCCCAGCTGGCCGTTGCCGAACACGGTGACGGTCACGTGGCCGTGGGTCTTCTCGGCGACCTCTTCGGCGAAGGACTCCATCGACACCCAGCGGGGGTTGCCCTCGGGCTGCGCGTGGCCGACCATCATGTCGAAGTGGCCCAGATCCTTGTAGGGATCGTCCTCCGCCAGCGCGGAGAACGCGCACAGCAGCATCATCGCGGCGAGTACCAGAGCCAACAGCTTTTTCATGGGGGTATCCTCCTTTTACTTATAGGCGCGGCATGCGCCATATTACTTATTATGATACCATGATATGACATTATTTTCAAGGGGTCTGGGAAAATTAGCGCGGCGTTAGCGGGCAACGGTCACTTGACGATCACCGTATACGTCGCCTTCTTCTTGTTGGCGGCGGTGACGGTGATCTTGGCCTTGCCGGGCTTGACGCCGGTGACGACGCCGCTGCCGTCCACGGTGGCGACGCCCTTGCTGCCGGAGGTCCAGGTGTAGGTGGTGACGACGGGCAGGCGCTTGGCGTCGGCGGCGACGGTCAGCGCGAGCCGCCCGCCCACGGCGACCTCCTGCGCGGGCGCGGAGACGGTCAGCGCGGTGGGCGCGTGCAGGTCGGCGATCTTGAGCTTCACCTTGGCGGCCTTCTTGTTCTTGGTGGCGGTGGCGGTGATGGTCACCGACCCGGCCTTCACGGGCTTCACGTTGCCGTTTGCATCCACCGTGGCGATCTTGTCGCTGGACGACTTCCACGCGATGTCCGACTGCGCCGTGCCCGCGGGCAGCAGCTGCGCGATGAGCCGCGGCGCGTCCAGGAGGTCGATCTCCAGCGTGGCGGGCAGGGCGTTCCCCTGGGCGTCGGTGAGGACCACCTGGGTGGGCATGGTCGGGTCGACGATCTTGAGCTTCACGCTGGCCTTGGCGCTCTTGTTCTTCACCGACGTGGCCGTGATGGTCACCGTGCCGACCTTCACCGGCTTCACCAGGCCGTTCGCGTCCACCTCGGCGATCTTGCTGCTCGACGACTTCCAGGTGATGTCCGACACGGCGTTGTCCGGCTGCATCCTGACGCCGATCTGCAGCGTCGCGTTGTAGTCCTGCTCCACGGTGCCGGTCAGCGCCGCGCCGCTCATATCGACGAGGCTCAGCTTCGTGGGGATGGTGGAGTCGATGATCTTGAGCTTGACGGTGCCCTTGGCCTTCTTGTTCTTCTTGGCGGTGGCGGTGATGGTGACCGACCCGGTCTTGAGGGGCCGCACCACGCCGCTCTGGTCCACGGTGGCGACCTTCGCGCTGGACGACTTCCATTCGATGTCGGACCTCGCCGTGCCCACCGGCTCCAATATGGGCTTGAGCGTCAGGCTCTCCGCCGTGCCCATGTCCAGCGTCAGGCTGGCCTCGGCGAACCGCAGCTTCGTGGGCATGGCCGGGTCCACCACGGTCAGGGTCAGCGTGCGCTTCTTCTTCCCGACGGGGACGGTGATCTTCGCCGTGCCCGCGGCCACGGGCGTCACCAGGCCCGCGCTGGTCACCGTGGCGACGGCGGGCTTCGCGGAATAGCAGCCGGTGACGGCCTGCTCCGGCAGGCTGATCTGCAACTTCTTGCCCAGCTCCACGGTATGCTTGACGCTGCTCGTGCTCACGACCACGATCTCCGGCGCGGCGGCCACCTGGGTCTCGTACACGCCGTCGCCGTCCCCGTCCGCGTACACCGCGGGCGCGGGCTGGCCGGAAGAGCCGCCGCCCGTCACCAGCACGGACTTCTCGCCGCCGTCCAGCGCGACCAGGGATTCGCCAACATCGTTGGCGGCCACCACCGTCACCCCGGACAGGTCCTCGCCCGCGATCACCAGGCCGTCCTTCGCCTGGGCGATGGCGATGTCCCCGCCGCGGCCCGTCACCCGGGTCTGCGTCCACGGCGTGGACGCGCGGTCCTCGTCCACCGTCAGCACGATGCTGTACGCGCCCGTCACATCCGTCATCGACACCCCGCCGTCCTTGGTGAACGCGATGTCCTTCGCCCCGTCCGCGGTCACGTCGTAGAGGCCGCTGTCCGCGCTGTACGTGAAGTCCGCGCCGCCCTGGGGGTGGATGGTGAAGTCGGTGTCGCCGTTCATGAAGTACAACAGCCGCGCGTCGGAATCGCCGTCGGGCATGGCGGCCACGAAGATGCCCTTGCCCGCGTCGCAGGTGCCGTCGTCGATGGTGATCGTGTCGCCGCCCGTCGTCACCGAGAACGCCTTGGGCGGCAAGAAATAGTAGAGGTGCGTCACGAGAGACTTGTCCTTGCCCGTGATCGCGGGGTCGATCTCGTCCCTGACCGAACCGGCGTACTGGAAGTCGGCGACATCCCAGTCCACGACGGCAAAGTCGGCGCTCTGGTAATTGCAGTACAGCGCGGAATCGTGGTCCGGGAACGTGGGGTCATAGAGCAGCACCTTGGTGTCATACTGCTTGCCCTTGTATTTGAAGCTGCCCATTTCCATCCCATAGCCGACCACGGCGTGCCCGCCGTTGTTCCCTGACAGCTCCATCTCCAGCACGAACGGGAGGTCGCCCGCCTCCGCGCTCTGGGCAAGCCGCCAGATGCGGTCGATCTTGTCGTACATGCCGAGCACGTCAAAGAGGAAAACGGCTTCCGTATGCTTCCTGAACATCCATGACCATTGATGGAAGTTGATGAAGGATTCCACGTCGTCGTTGTTGGCCTTGGTGACGTCGTGGAGGTTCGCCGCCCCGGGCTTTAATTCGGACGGCGCAAAGGAACCCCATTTGTTCAGCACGGCGGTGACGGACATGCCGTAGCAGGAGCCGCCCCACGCCTCCTTGAGCTGGCGTTCGAGCGTGTTCCGCTCGGTCTCGGAAAGCCCGTTGAACAGCGCGGCCTTGTCCCGGCTGTTCAGGTAGCTGCCCTCGCCTGTTGGTCCAAAATAGGCGTCGCTGTTTCGGAACTGCCAGGCGTCCCGCCCCTTTTCAAACGCCATCAGGCCGCACTTGATCCCGTGCTCGACGGCGTACTTATAGCCGATGGCATTTTTGTTGTCGCAGAAGATCATCAGCTTCCGGCACCCGTAAAAGGCGTCGTCCCCGATGGAGGTCACCGACGGATAGAGGAACAGCTTTTCGAGGCTGGAATCATTGTAGAACGCCTCGCTGCCGATGGTCCTGAGGTTCGTGGGGTACACGACCCAGCCGTCCCAGTTTTGCGTCACGTCCTCGAGGGCGGTGCAGTTCTTGAACGCGCCGCGCTCGATGAAATGGAGGTAGTCGTCGAAGCCGTTGACCCTCCTGAGCCGCGGGCAGTCGGCGAAGGCATAGGAACCGATGTTCTCGACGCAGAGCAGGTCGACCTCCCGCAGACCGGCGTAGCCCCTGAACAGCTCCGTGGGGATGTACAGCGGGTTCTCCGTGCAGCCCGCGACGGTGACGAGGGTGAAGCTGTCCCGGGTGAAGCCGTCGCACGCGCCCAGCCAGGGGGACTGGTCCTCCCCGAACTCGTTGTAGATGAAGATCGTGCCGTCGCGCTCGTTGGAGCCATCCAGCCGGATGTCCAGCCAGACGCCCTCGTCCCCGACGCGCTCCGCCGTCCAGATCAGCGACCAGCCGTCGCCCTCGCGCAGCACGCCCTCGGCGTAGTTGGTGTATTTATACCGCATCTCGTTGTCGATGCAGTACTGCTCGGCGTAGGAACCGGCCGCGACGCCCACCGTCAGCTCGACGCAATACCTGAACGCATCCTCGCCGATATACGTGACGCTGGCGGGGATGGACAGGTCGGTCAGGCTGTAACAGCGGGAGAACGCCCAGTCGCCGATATATTCCACGCCCTCGGGCATCACCACCCGCGTCAGGTTCTCCATGTCGGCGAAGGCCTCCCCGCCGATGGTGACGACGGTGTCGGGCAGCACGAGCTCCGTCACCCCAAAGCACGCGCAGAACGCCTCGAAGCCGATGGTCGTGACGCCGCGGGGGATGGTCACCCGGGTCACGCTCTCGCATCCCGAGAACGCGCCCGGGCCGATGACCGTCACGCCGTCGGGGATGACCACGTCCCCGCCCGGGCCCTGGTACTTGGTCAGCATGCCGTTCTGGATGACGAAGTCGGACGCCTGCGCGTCGAGGGGCGCGCTCTCCGCATCCTCCGGGACGACCTCTTCCCCGTCGGACGGTAGAAGTAGCTCCTCCTCCCCGCCCAGCTCGAAGGTCACCTCGTCCACGGCGGGCTCCAAGCCCCCGTCGTCGTCAACGATCTCCTCCTTGGTCGCCGCGACCTCCTCGGGCGCGTCGATATACGCCACCGCCAGCTCGGGCGCAAGTTCCTCCGCCGCCGCCGCGGGCAGCAGCAGGCACAGCGCGATCAGCATCGCAAACAGTCGCTTCATGGGCGCAGCCTCCTTGACATTTCCTGTCACCATTATCACATGGACGCGCAAGCATGTCAATAGGTTTTGGATAAATATACAGCCGGGCCCCGGCCCCCGAAGCGATGGGGGGACCGGGGCCCGGCCGGAACGCGGCGGGTCGCCGCCGCGGCTGTCATTTGTCACATGAGCGGATCGAGGCCCAGGGCGGGATGGCCCTTCTCGGTCAGCCAGTTGAGCAGCTCCTCGGGATCGGTGGTGACGGTCTCGTCGGCGATCATGTCGGAGAAGTTCTCGATGCCGTAGAGCTCCTTGGCGGTCTTGTTGAGCCGCTCGGCCACGTCGTCCTTGAGCTCCTTGGGCATCCAGACGATGCGCTCGGTGCCGCCCTCGGCGGAGGCGAACTTCTTGGAGGAGATGAAGTGGCGTCCGTGGCCCATGAAGCCGGGGGTCTGCACGCCGCCGCCGGTCATGGAGGCCAGCTCGCCGAAGGACATGCCCGTGGGGGTCATGCCGGAATACTCGCGGTTGCAGATGATGACGCCGTTGGACAGGGGCTCGATGCCGCAGATGCACTCGAAGCAGCCGCAGGAGGTCATCGGGTCCTCCATGATGGAATACAGGGTCACGTTCTCCACCGCGCCGTGGGTGGCGGCGGCGATGGCCTCGTTGACGGTGTCATACCGGCCGGTGCGCTCGTCGGTGCAGCCGACCTTGGCGATGGGCTGGCTGGGGCCGGTGGGATTGAGCTGATAGGTGGCCTTGGCGTCCAGCCAGCTCACCGCGCCGCACAGGCCCAGGCGCTCCGGGGTCACCACGCAGCAGTGGGCGGGCGCGAAGCTCTGGCACAGGGTGCAGGTGTAGAAGGTGTCCACGGACTCGTCGGTCATGCTGGCCAGGCGGTCGTCGCGGGCGGCGTAGGTGGGCATGGCCAGCTCGTCCAGCACGACCTTGGCCTTGGCGGGGTCGGTGACCAGGGTCACCTGGCACTTGTCCACCACGGCGTCGAACTCGTCCATGATCATGGTGTAGAGCACCTCGCCGAAGTGGTTGAGCCGCAGGCCCTTGTCGTAGGCCTCGGAGCTTATGCGGATGCGGAACTGGTTGCGCTGGCCGGTGTGCATCACGCCCTCCATGTAGTTGAACCAGGCGTGGATCTTGCGCTCGATGACGGACTCGAAGTCGGCCTGCATCTTGTCGCCGGCCACCTCGATGTAGGTCGCCAGCGGGAACTCGGTCTCGCCGCAGTCGATGTCCGGCCCGTCGATGGTGATCTTGTGGTCCTCGACGGCGTCGGCGTCGCGCATCTTCACGATCTCGCAGGTCACGTTCTTGCCGGAATAGAATTCCACCTTCATGTCCTTCTTGCGGATGATCTCGCCCTCGAAGGCGGAGGCGAAGGCCACGGGGATGGGCAGCTCGGTCACCTTGATCTTGATGTTGCGCAGCTCCAGGGACTTCTTGACGGTCTGGGCCGGGTCAAGCACCGCCTCCAGCGCGCCGGGCACCTGCAGGTCGCCGATGTCCTGGTCCACCACCACCGGGAAGCCCAGGGCGATGGCGCCCGCGCCGGCGGAGACGACCACCTCGTTCAGCGCGCCGAAGGTGTTCACGAAGGCGGGCACGCGCTCCTTGGTGTAGTTGAGCAGCCCCGCCAGGTCGCCGGGCTGGATGCCGCCGAAGATCAGCGCCGCGCGGATGGCGACGGTGACCACGTGGATCACGGCGGTCACGTCGTGGCCCAGCGGCACCACGCGGAACTCCAGGCCCAGCTTCGCGCCGCCGTCGGCGCACTGCTCGATCACGTCGCCGATCAGGAAGGTCAGTATGCCCTTGGACTGGTAGTCCTTCACCACGTCCACCGCCGCGGCGGGGTCGTCGGCCTTGCCCAGCACCACCGCCACGCCGGGGATGTCGCCGGTGACCAGCGGCACGCCCAGGGAGCGGATGACGGGATCGGGCACGAAGCCGATGCCGCTGTCCTCGGCGTAGGGGTCGGTCCCCTCCACGTACTTCAGGCCCTCGATGATCTCCGCGCCCACGGCGGTGGCCAGACCCGCGTTCAGCGCGTCGCCCAGCTCGGGCTTATTGGTGATGAGGCTCTTCATGACGCCCACGCAGGCGGGCAGGTCGCCCAGCTTCGCCACCTTCACGCCCGTGGCCGCATAGATGGTCGGGAAGAAATAGGCGGTGTCCGGGAAGGCCACCTTCTGGTCGGGACCATACTTTTCGATCGCCGCGTTGACGGCGCCCTCCGCCAGGCCCGCGACGGCGTTGGAGCCGGTAAAGATCAGGTCGGTCAATGCGCTCATTTGCTCTACCTCCAGTTTTTATCCGCGACATCCCCGCCCCGGGGATGCCTGTCACGTTTGATTATAAAACTATCTTACCAATTATTCAAGTATTTTTTTATTTTCCTTCGCCAAACGCACGGCCCCTTGACTTTTCGCCCGCCGCGCCCTATCATAAAGGTATATGTTGAGGGAGGTGCGCCCATGACCCAGTCCCGAAAAAAGCTCAAACTGACCCTGCGGCACTTCTACGCCGCGGCGAAGTACGCGGGCATACTGCTGATCGCCATCAACTATCCCCGCCTGCCGGGGACGGTCGCGCCCTGGCCGGGGTGGCGGCTGCCCCGCTGCGCGATGATGCTGTGGGTGGTGCTGCTGCTGCTGATCGGGTTCCGCACGGACGTGGCCGCGGGGCGGGCCATACTGCGCGACCGGGAGGAGCTTCAGCAGGGCAAGGCCGGGGGCGGGCTCAACCTGTCGACGCTCCTGGCGCTGACGACGCCGCTGTTCTTCCTGATCGACGCCGCGGCGGTGGCCCACTTCTACACCGCCTGGTTCAGCGGCACGCCCGCGCCCTACACGACGCGGGTCATGGGCCACATGGCCATCATGGCGGTGGGCTGCGTGCTGTGGATCTACGGGCGGGTCATGCCGTCGCTGCCCTTCAACAGTGTCTGGGGCTTCCGCTTCGCCGCCACGACAAAGGACCCCCGGGCCTGGCGGCTGTGGCACGCCAAGGCGGCGGGGGTGGTGTACATCGTCGCGCTCGTTTTGTTGGTGGTGGGCACGTTCCTGCCCGCTCAATAGATCCTCTCGGTGATGTCGCCCGCCTCGCGGACGATGCCGCCCACGTCGAGCTTCCCGGCCCGCGGGCGCAGGTCCACGGCGACGCGGCAGTCGTCAAGGTCGAAGGCGGCCACGGCGTCGTGCAGTCGGCCCCGGGCGTCGTAGTAGATCGCGCCGTGCAGCATACCGCCGTCCTCCCGGCAGAACCGCAGGGCCACCGGCAGGGCCGACCCCGGCGGCTGCCAGGCGATGAAGGCCAGGTCGCCGATACATAGCCCCTCGGCCAGCGCGGTCATTTGCGGCGCGGGCGCGCCGCGCATCACGTCATAGATGTGACAGGCTTCGAGCAAGAGCGCTCGAAGCCTTTTCATGTCGCCCTCGGCCCGGGCCAGGTTCTCGCCCACCGGGGCGTACAGTCCTCGCCCCACGGCCCGCAGGCGCTCGGGATCGAAGGCGGGCGCGGGGTCCTCGAGGGGCGTGCCGTCGATGGCGAGCACCATCGGCACGTCGGCCAGCCGCTCCACCTGGCGGATGTCCGCGTCGGAGTACAGGTCGCCGCGCTCCCAGTGCCGCAGCTCGTGGCGCAGGGCGCGAAGCTGGCCGTCCCGGGACAGCCGGGCGTTCAGGTAGATGTTGACGAAGCCGTCCTCGCTCACCGCGATCAGCCCGCCCACGCCCGGGTCCAGGTCGATCAGCCGCACCCGGCAGTCGTCCGGCAGGTCGGGCAGCCAGTCCGGCGCCTCGTGGCGCGTCGTTGCATCGCTCATTCGTCGGTGAACGCCACGCCGAACACGCCCAGCGCGTCGGTCTCCAGGGCCGCGACCACCTTGCCGCTCTTGCGCTTGCTGACCTTGACGTCGAAGTCCTCGCCGTCGTCGATGCGCCGCACCCGGGCCGCGCCGCCGCCGTTCGGGGCGGTGAAGGTCAGGGTCACGTCGTCCTTGGGGACGATCTTCATGCCGTTCAGGGCGATGCCCACGCGGAAGTACCGCACCGTCTCGCCGTCCCGCGCGCCGAAGTTAGCGACGCAGCGTTCGTAGGCGGCGGAGCCGGGCAGGATCTCCCGGACGCTCAGCGTCGCGCCGCTGGGGATGCGGGCCTTCTTGGTGTAGCTGAGCTTCACCGTCATGCCGTCGCCCTTGGCGGTCTGGGCGTTCTTCTTATACTTGAGGGTGCCGGCCACGTAGGTGGCGATGACCTGGCCCAGCTGGGTCTGCTCGAAGTCGAACTGGCACGCGCCGTCCATGCGGGTCAGCTTCACGTCGGCGTTCACGCGGGCCGCGCCGCCGCGGCTGATGACCGCCACGCCGGGCTTCAGGGCCTTGGAGGCGGTGAGCTTCCCGTCGTACTTGACGCTGAACTTCACCGGGCCCTGGGGCTGGACCTCCGCGCCGCTGCCGTCCACGAACCGCACCTCCACGAAGCGGGCCCAGCCCACCTCGTCGCCATCGGTCATGGCCCCGCGCAGGGCCTCGACGTAGGCGTCGAATTCCTTGCCGGAGGTCACGGGAGCAAGCTGCATCGTCAGGCCCTTGGGCATGCCGGCCTCGGGGCCGATGCTGGCGGCCACGGTCACGTCGCCGTCGGTGACCAGCAGGGACTGGGTCTCGGCCTTCACCTTGCGGGCATAGGCCTCGTTGACCAGGCCGTAGCCCACGATGCGCCGGTCGTTGATGTCATAGTAGTCGTCGAAGGTCACCGCGCCGCCCTTGCTGTTGCCCTCGATGGTGGTGATGCCCACCACGCCGCCGGCGGAGTCCTTGCTGAGCCGCGCCACGATGCCCACGTGGTCGGAGTCGTTGTCGTTCTCCCACTCGAAGAACACGATGTCGCCCAGCTGGGGCGTGTAGGCGGCGCGGGCCGCGTACAGGTCCTGCTTGCGCAGCCGCTCGATCCACCGCTGGCAGTTGCTGGCCCGGGCGAAGTCCTCCTCGGAGATCCCGGCGTAGTGCAGGCAGAAGGACGCGAACATGGCGCACCACTCGTCGTAGGGCATGCCGGCCCAGTCGCCGTAGCGGGTGTAGCCGGAGATGCCGCCGCCGTGCTTCTCGCCGAAGTCGATGCTGCTCTCCTTGTAGCCCACCTGGGTCTTGGCGATGGCGAGCAGATCCTCGGGCCAGACGCCGGTCTTGTGGACCCCGGCCATGGTGGCCTCCCACTGGGAGCGCTTCTCCCGGTCGTGGACGGCACAGGGGATGGTGACGCTGGCCTCGGCGGTGCGGTCGAAGATGTCCTTGACGGACACGGTCAGGGTGACCTTGGTCACCTTGCGCACCGCGGGCGGGGTGACGGTCACCTTCTCGGTGAACTGGCTGGACTCATAGAAAACGCTGCCGTCCTGGGTGGCCCTGATGCTGCACGACGCCACCTCGATGCCGCCGGTCAGCGCGACGGTGAAGCCCGTGGCGTCGCCGCCGTGGGTGCACTCGTGGTCGGCGGTGACCCTGATGGCCAGCTCCGGGGGCTGGGCCACGGACACCGCGGCCTTGGAGACGAACTCCACGCCGTCCGCGCCCACAGCGGTCAGCACCAGCGTATAGTCGCCGGCGGCGGTGGGGGTGAAGCCGCAGGAATCCGCGTCCACGGGCAGCGAGCCGGACGCGGCGGTCTCCCCGCCGGGGCCGACGATGCGATAGCTCAGGGACACGGCGTTCGCCACGCGGAAGCTGAACCGCACGGCCGCGCCCGCCACGGCCTTGCCGGACGCGCCGGCCATGGAGATGGCCACGCCCAGGGGCTCCGGGGTGGGCTCAGGGGTCAGGGTCGGCTCCGGGGTGACGGTGGGTTCCGGGGTGACCTCGGGGTCGGTCGGGACCTCGGGCACGACCGTCGGCTCCGCGACCTCGCCGCCGGGCTCGGAGGGTTGGGACGGCTCGGAGGGCGTCTCGGGCTCCGCGGGCGTCTCGGGCTCCGCGGGGGTCTCCGGCTCCGCCGGGGCCGCGGGCTCTGCGGGCTCGGAGGCCTCCTGGGGCTCCGCCTGCTTCGGCTCCTCCTGCTTGGGCTCCTCCTGCTTGGGCTCCTCCTTGGGCAGCTCGGTGACCTTTTCCTCCTTGGGGGCCTCGA
>JAFUWR010000216.1 GCA_017471125.1 Clostridia bacterium
GGCGAGCTCGACGTCGACGTCGTGCTGGAGTGCACCGGTTTCTACACCAGCAAGGCCAAGGCCCAGGCTCACATCGACGCCGGCGCCAAGAAGGTCGTCATCTCCGCTCCCGCGGGCAATGACCTCCCCACCGTCGTGTTCAACGTCAACCATGACATCCTGACCGCTGATGACGACATCATCTCCGCGGCTTCCTGCACCACCAACTGCCTCGCTCCGATGGCTAAGGGCCTGAACGACTACGCCCCCATCGAGAAGGGCCTCATGACCACCATCCACGCTTACACCGGCGACCAGATGATCCTGGACGGCCCGCAGCGCAAGGGCGACCTCCGTCGTGCACGCGCTGGGCCGCGCCGATCAGCTTGCCGTTCAGCTCGGGGATGACCAGGCCGATGGCCTTGGCGGCGCCGGTGCTGTTGGGCACGATGTTCACGGCGCCGGCACGGGAGCGGCGCAGGTCGCCCTTGCGCTGCGGGCCGTCCAGGATCATCTGGTCGCCGGTGTAGGCGTGGATGGTGCACATGATGCCGGACTCGATGGCCCAGCCGTCGTTCAGGGCCTTGGCCATGGGCGCCAGGCAGTTGGTGGTGCAGGAAGCGGCGGAGATGATGGTATCTTCGGGCTTCAGGGTGGTGTGGTTCACGTTGTAGACGATGGTGGGCAGGTCGTTGCCAGCGGGGGCGGAGATGACGACCTTGCGGGCGCCGGCGTCGATGTGAGCCTGGGCCTTGGCCTTGGAGGTGTAGAAGCCGGTGCACTCCAGAACGACGTCCACCTTCAGCTCGCCCCAGGGCAGCTCGGCGGCGTTCGCCTTGGCGTAGATGGTGATCTCCTTGCCGTCGACGATGATGGAGTTGTCGG
Source organism: Clostridia bacterium (assembly GCA_017471125.1). Taxonomy (GTDB): domain Bacteria; phylum Bacillota; class Clostridia; order Christensenellales; family Aristaeellaceae; genus UBA2862. The sequence continues at coordinate 865 of JAFUWR010000216.1, forward strand.
TGGCTTCCACGGTGTGGCTATTGGCGTAATTGCCCTGGGTGGAGTCATACTTCAGCAGGTGGGCAAGCATCTTGGGGGTGGTCAGGTCGTTGATGGCGACGACCTCATAGCCCTCAGCGCCGAACATCTGACGGAAAGCCAGACGGCCAATGCGGCCAAAACCATTAATAGCAACTTTAACAGCCATTGGAATCAACCTCCTAAATATAGTGCGTTTTCAGCGCGGGGATGCTTGGCCCCGGTCGCCTATAACTACATATACATTTTACCCCATTCCATAGCGTATGAAAAGCCCCTTTGTGTAAAAAATCACAATTATTTAATGCTTGGTATGAAAAATATACCGCTAAGAAAGGCGTCAGGTAAGAAAGAAGTTCTTTGCTTTCGCCAACCATCGAACTTGACGAAGAATACAGACAAGGTTTATAATTAATCAAGCCGAACAAGCAGTTGATGGAGGTGAGGAGCATGATCGTCTTAATCATATCGATCATTTTCTTCATCATCCTTTGGACTATAATTAGCGAACAATCTCAAGCTGAAAAAAGAGAGCGATTTTTACGGGAAAATATCGACGACATGGAGGGGCACAGATTTGAACTTTGGTGCGCGGCGCTTTTAGAAAGCTATGGATTTACTGGTGTTCAAGTCACACGAGGAAGCGGAGATCAGGGAGTCGATGTATTAGCGCAAAAGGATGGACATAGATATGCCATCCAGTGTAAACGCTACAACAGCTCCCTCGGCAACAAACCCGTTCAGGAAGTGTTCACTGGCATGCAGCTGTACCATTGTGACATTGGTGTCGTAATGACCAACAGTTACTTTACCGCTGGCGCAAAAACGGCCGCGTCAGCGACGGGCGTGCTGCTCTGGGACAGAACCGTGATTGCAAAAATGTTTGAAGAAGTCAATAAAGCATCGGAGACAAAAAGGCAGAAAAGGGAGAGCGAACGACAAGCAGATAATAAAACGGCACAACAGTCGCAGACCGATGAAAAGCACAAAGGTAGTCCTTTGGTATGGATCGTAGTTATCGTTGCTTCAATTGGTATAGTCGGCAGTTCCATTCTAATCATGCAAACAAAGTTTGACACTGTGAGTGAAAAACAAACTGCCGCAGACGAAACTACTCGTGGAATAGAATCAACGAGCATTGAAAAGCTTCTCAACAAATCTCCGATCCCGACACTTGAACGATTCGGATTCGACATGACGCGAGATGAGGTAGGCGAAATCGCGCAAAGACTGAACATCCCCTTGGAGTATTCCGAAGATAATGTGGGGAATTATTATATCCGCAATATTGTTGCTGCGCCGAACTATCCTGTACGCAACGCTAAATGGGATGTTTGCGCATATGATTTTGGGTTTCCGGACAGTTTTCAGTATCTCAACCATGACATAGATATGTTAAGCTTGTATTATGTCTATGATCCTGTTGACGGGCAAGTGAAACGCGAAAGCGGAAACGCAAAGTTATACGCAATCAAACTGTTGATCCTTACAGAAATGCCGGGCGATATTTTTCAATCGATGCGAGCAGAGCTTGAAGCCGCGTTTGGCCAATGTTCATGGCAAGGTACTGACCCGTCCCAAATGTTTGGAAATGATGGTGTTGAAGAAAACACGCAAGAGCGCCAGTATTGCGTTTGGAAACCAAAGAAACCCGACATGCTTGTCGCATTATCTGGAAATGCTTCCTTGAATAACGGAAGCGTGAATGAAATAGAAGTATCGGTCATCAACAATAAAGCCAATACCCTTATCAAGCGAATCATAGAGGAAGTAAAGGACGATTCAGCGGCATAAAACAAGCGCCTTCCGAAAGGATCCCCCTTGGAAGGCGCTATTTCCATACTTAATCCAGCGCGATGTCGCGGTAAAAGGACTTGCCGTCGAGCTTTTCGCTGCAGCCCAGCGCCTCCAGCGCGGTGGCGGACACGTCGGCGAAGGAGGACCTTGCGCCGAGGTCGACGCCCTCCTCCAGCCCCAGGCCCCAGACCAGCAGCGGCACGCGCTCCCGGGTGTGGTCGGTGTGGGCGGTGTAGGCGGGGTCGCAGCCGTGGTCGGCGGTGATGACGAGCATGCCATCCTCGCCCAGCAGCTTCATGATCTCGGGCAGCCGCCTGTCGAAGGCCTCGAGGCAGCGAGCGTAGCCCGCCACGTCCCGGCGATGGCCGTAGAGCATGTCGGTGTCCACCAGGTTGACGAACATCAGCCCGCGCCAGCGGTCCTTCTTCAAATACTCGACGGTGGCGTCCAGGCAGGCCTCGTTGCCCGCGGCGTGGTTGGACTGGGTGAGGCCCCGGTGGTTGAAGATGTCCTCGATCTTGCCCACGCCCAGCGTGTCGTAGCCCGCGTCCTTCAGGGCGTCCAGCATGGTGCGGCCCACGGGGTCCACGGAGAAGTCCCGCCGGTTGGCCGTGCGCACGAACTCGCCCACGTTGCCCTCGAAGGGGCGGGCGATGACGCGGGCCACGTTGTGCTCGCCCTTCAACAGGCGGCGGGCCGTGCGGCACACGTGCCACAGCTCCATCGGCGGCAGCACCGCCTCGTGGGCGGCGATCTGGAACACGCTGTCCGCCGAGGTGTACACGATCAGCTTGCCGGTGCGCAGGTGCTCCGCGCCCAGCTCCTTGATGATCTCGGTGCCGGAGGCCGCCACGTTGCCGATGGTGCCCATGCCCGTCTCCTGCTCGAAGGCCTCGATCACCTCGGGCGGGAAGCCGTTGGGGTAGGTGGGGAAGGGCTCCTTGACCGTCAGGCCCGCAATCTCCCAGTGGCCGGTGGTGGTGTCCTTGCCCGCGGACTTCTCCTCCAGGGTGCCGTAGCAGCCGATGGGGTCGTCCGCGTCCTCGGGCTGCATGCCCGCGATCTTGTAAAGCCCCAGGTCCGCCAGGTTCGGCAGGTCGGGCTTGGCCTGCTCCAGTACGTGCTTCAGGGTATCGGCGCCCTCGTCGCCGTATTTCGCCGCGTCGTGCTGCCAGCCCGCGCCACACCCGTCCAGCACGACCACGACCACGCGCTTCATCTTCTTCATCATCAGCCCTCCCATCTCAGTATATCCGCAAGCTGCGCGATCATCTCGCCGCAGGTGGGGCGTCCGCGCCTTGCGTCGATCGTATCTCCAAATATCCGCTGCTGCTCGTCCATCGCGCCCGTGCGCCAGGCGGCGTCGATCACGTGGCGGACGGCGCGCTCCACTTGCGCTCCGGTCCTGCCAAACGGCCTGCCCGCGTCGGGATAGACCCTGTCCCGCAGGTTGGCAAGCCGCCGCCGATCCCGCCAGCACAGCGCCGCCGCGCGGTAGAGCGCCTCGCGCCCGAAGTGCTCGGGCACGCCGAGGCGGTCGAGCAGGTCCGTGAGCGCCGCGGCCTTTTCAGGCGGCAGGTCGCCGTCGTCCAGAGCCGACAGGGTCTCATGCAAAACCTCCGGCGTTATCGGCCCGTCGAGGATGACGCCGCGATACGGCCCAAGGTCCTCCGCGCCCGGCAGGCGCATCCCCTGGGGACGCAGTATCGCCACGTCGGGATAGAGGCTCAACGGCAGGCGGGCGATGCGCTTTGCCAGCGTCACGCCGTCCCCGCCCGGGATCGCCGCCGACGTGAGCGCCAGCGCCGTGGGCCGCTCCAGCAGGGCGGCGAGCGCTGAATCCACGTCATGCGCCTCGGCCACGGGGCCATAGCCCGCCTCGGCCAGCAGCCGCGCCAGCGCCTCAAGCGTCCGCGGGTCCGCACACACCGCCAGCGCCCGTCCCAGCTCGGTTTGCAATACCTAATCACCTCATCCTTTCTACATTCTACACCGTGCCGTCAAATTCCTGCGTGGCGCGAATAATTTCTATTAAGTTAACCCGTCGCCCGCGAAATATCCGCGCCCGGCCACGAATCTTCCCGCGGATGCCCTTTTTTATAGGAACAAAGTGTGGTATAATCAAGAGGTCACAGAACGGGATAGTGTGGTGTATACATTGGTTTACATGATAATCGCCTTATGCCTGGCTGTCGCCGGGGCGGGGTATCTGGGGTGGCGGCTGTATCTGGCAACGCGCGCCCTTCGCAGGTCGGAGCGGCAGGTGCAGGAGCTCCAGCAGGACCGGGCCATCCGCCAGAATCTGCAACACATGCTGGACGGCCGCAACGCCGAGGTCAAGCGGCTGCGCGCCCGCCTGCGCAAGCGGGAGGACGAGCTGGACGCGCTGGAAAAGCAGACCTCGGAGCTGAACCTGAATTTGTTCCACGAGAGCGGCCTGCGCATCCTCCGGGAGAAGGAGGAGGGCGCGAGGCGGATGAAGCTGGAGCTGATGGAGAAGCAGTTGGACGACCTGCGCGCCCAGCTTCGGGCCCAGCGCATGGACGCCGAGGCCGACGTCACCCGGCTGACGGGCATCATCGTGGACCAGCAGGCCCGCATCGACCGGCTCACCGCCGCCGCCGCGCGGCGCGCCGCCCGCAAGCGGCAGGAGGCGCTGCCCGACCAGATGACGATGAATGAGATATTAAATGAAGGGAATGACTAAATCTCGTCATATTCCGCCCGATTGTGAATTAAATTGGGTTTCTTTCCGGAATGGTTGCAGAATGTTGTGAGAATGGGTATAATGATGCTATAAATGTGTTATTCGGGGTGATAAATATGTCAATGTATCCGCTCATTCTCATCGCGGACGACGATCCGGTGGTGCACGAGTCCCTGGGGTTGTATCTGGGTTCGGAGGGTTACGAGCACCAGAGCGCCTACGACGGCCAGCAGGCGCTGGAAATGGTGGAAAGCCTGCATCCCGATATGATGGTGCTGGACCTGATGATGCCGAAGGTATCGGGCATCGACGTCTGCCGCCAGATCCGGCAGACCAGCTCGCTCCCCATAATCATGCTCACGGCCAAGGGCGAGGAGATCGACCGCATCCTGGGCCTGGAGCTGGGCGCGGACGATTACATCGTCAAGCCCTTCAGCCCTCGCGAGGTGCTGGCCCGCATCAAGGCGGTGCTGAGGCGCTTCTCCGAGAAGGCCGGGGAGGAGGACAGCTCCATCATTCGGCTGCCGCAGCTGGAGATCAGCCTTGAGAACTACCAGGTGAAGGTGGCGGGGAAGGTCATCCCCTGCACGCCCAAGGAGGTCGAGATCCTGCACATGCTCACCTCCAACGTGGGCCAGGTGTTCTCCCGGGAGCAGATTTTGTCCCGGGTCTGGGGCTACGATTATTTCGGCGACACCCGCACCGTGGACGCGCACATCAAGCGCATCCGCCAGAAGCTGCCCCAGGAGAACGTGCCCTGGGCGCTCAAGACGGTCTACGGCGTCGGCTATCGGTTTGAGGTCAACGCATGAAGAAGCGCAGTGTGCTGATCAGGCGCGCTGCACTGTTCACGGCAACCGTGATGGCTGTCACGGTTGCCGTAAGTCTGTGCGGGTACGGCATAGCAACGTGGATAGGGATGCGCGCCGCCGCAAGGAAACAAACGGCCCAACAACTGGAATATCTTATGAGCCTTGCCGGGGACGACGACGGCCTGTCGGACGCGACCGGGGCCGTCGCGGCCTCGGGCGGCGCGGTGTGGCGCTTGACGCCGGACAAGGCCGCGGCGCTGTCGGGCGACATGCCCCCGCCCGA
>JAFUWR010000217.1 GCA_017471125.1 Clostridia bacterium
AGACGATGGTGGCGCTGGTGGCGCAGAACACCGTCTGGAAGATGGCGTAGGCCCACAGGGGGACGCCCGCGGGCAGGATGTGGCTGTAATCCCGCATGATGAACGGGTCGATCCAGCCGAAGGCCGCCGAGCCCGCGCCGAACATGATGCCGAAGCCGATCAGCCAGTACAGCGGCGTGCCGATGCAGAAGTCCATCAGGTTCTTCATAAGGATATTGCCGGTGTTCTTCGCGCGGGTGAAGCCCGCCTCGCACATGGCGAAGCCCGCCTGCATGAAGAATACCAGGGCCGCGCCCAGCAGGACCCAGATGGTGTTGACTGCGGAAAATGTCATGGTGATCCCTCCAATCTATCCCAAAACAAAGGCAAGGGCATGGGCGGGAGGATTCCCGCGCACACCCTTGCGCTTTGATTGGATCGTATGTGATTATACGCCGCTGGCCCCGTAGTTGCTGAGCACCCGCGCCGACGGGTCGTCCACGTCGCAGCCGGGCCAGGTCTTATTGGGCATCCAGAAGTCGGCGATCATGCGGGCCTGGCCGGGATAGTAGCGCTCGAACAGCTCCCGGTACATGAGGCTCTCCTTCGTGAACGGGCGGCAGTAGTCGTATTGCGCCGCCTTCTCGACGAACTCGGCGTCGGTGTAGGTCCGCTCGGCCAGGGCCTTCAGGTCGCCGACCATCGAGTGGCCCACCGCGTCAGAGAACGCCGCCTTCTGCCGCCAGAGGATCTCGTCGGGCAGGATGTGGTCGTCGGCGAACGCCTTGCGGATGAGGTACTTGCCCATGTCGTGGTTGTTCATCTTGAGCTCCGGGTCGATGGACATGGCGTAGCGCACGAATTTCAGGTCGCCGAAGGGCACCCGCGCCTCAAGGGAGTTGACGGAGATGCACCGGTCGGCGCGCAGCACGTCGTACATGTGAAGCTCCCTGATGCGCTTCTCGGCCTCCTCCTGGAACGCCGCGGCGCTGGGCGCGAAGTCGGTGTACTTGTAGCCGAACAATTCATCGGAGATCTCGCCGGTCAGGATGACCCGGATGTCCGTGTGCTCGTGGATGTACTTGCACACCAGGTACATGCCGATGGACGCGCGGATGGTGGTGATGTCCCAGGTGCCCAGCAGCTCCACCACCGTGGGCAGGGCGTCCAGCACATCCTGCTCGTTGATGATGACCTCGGTGTGGTCGGAGCCGATGTAGTCCGCCACCATGCGGGCGTATTTCAGGTCGATGGCGTCGATGTCCATGCCGATGGCGAAGGTTTTGATGGGGTGCTTCAAAAGCCCCTGGGCGATGGCGCACACCAGCGAGGAATCCAGCCCGCCGGAGAGCAGGAAACCGATGGGCGCGTCGGCGTCGAGGCGCTTTTCCACGCCGTCGATCAAAAGCCGGCGCAGCTTCGCGCACATGTGGGCCTCGTCCCGCATGGTGAACTGATCCACGTGGGCCGGGTCGGCATAGCGGAAGAATTCGCCGTCCACCCAGTAGCAGCCGGGCGGGAAGGGGAGGATGGTCTCGCACAGGTCCATCAGGTTCTTGGGCTCGCTGGCGAAGGCCGTGCCGCCGTCGGGCAGCGTCCCGTAGTACAGCGGGCGGATGCCGATGGGGTCCCGGGCGGCGATGAACCGGTCGTGCTCGCCGTCGTAGAGGATGAGCGCGAACTCGGCGTCCAGCGTCTTGAACATCTCCACGCCGTACTCCTGGTAGAGCGGCAGCAGTATCTCGCAGTCGGAGCGGCTCACCAAATCGTACTTCTCCATCAGCCGCGACCGCAGCGGGCGGAAGCCGTACAGCTCGCCGTTGCAGACCACGTAGGAGCCGTTCAATTCAAACGGCTGCATGCCCGTGGCGTCCAGCCCCATGATGGCCAGCCGGTGAAAGCCCAGATAGCCGCGGGGGATCTCGATGAACCGGCTCATATCCGGGCCCCGGGAGATGGTGCGGTCGAAGCACTCGCGCAGCTTTTCCTCGGGGATGCCCTTGCCCTCGATGCCGAAGATGGAACACATGGCGCCCGCCTCCTTCCTGATTCGCGGTCATTTTATCATGGGGGCAGGGGGCTTGTCAATGGTGGATTTGCAATTTAACAAACCGAATCATGCAAATCCGGCGCTCTTAATAAAGGAAAACCGCCGAAATCGGCAGGAATTTTTCACTTAACAATCAAATTACTTGACACGTGCCCATCGGTGTGGTATGATTTTCGCGAGACAGGGCAAGGGGGTCATGTTGAATGACCTTCTTGTCTCTTTTCAGTTTTGGAGGTAAGTTTGGAGGTGCTGTTATGAGCAAGTACACCAAGGAAGACATCATCCGCCTGGTCAAGGAGGGCGACGTGGAGTTCATCCGCATGCAGTTCACGGACATCTTCGGCCAGTTGAAGAACGTGGCTATCACTTCAAGCCAGATCGAGAAGGCCGTGAACAACGAGATCATGATCGACGGCAGCTCCATCGAGGGCTTCGTGCGCATCAACGAGTCCGACCAGTACCTGCATCCCGACCTGGACACCTTCGCGATCCTGCCCTGGCGTCCCCAGCACGGCAAGGTGGCGCGGCTGATCTGCGACGTGTACAACCCCGACGGCACGCCCTTCACCGGCGACCCCCGCGGCACCCTGAAGAAGGTGTTGAAGCGGGCCGCGGACATGGGGTACAGCTTCAACGTGGGCCCCGAGTGCGAGTTCTTCCTGTTCCAGACCGACGAGCAGGGCCGTCCCACCACCACCACCGCCGACGAGGCCGGGTACTTCGACCTGGGCCCGCTGGACCACGGCGAGTCCACGCGCCGGGAGATCTGCATGGCGCTGGAGCAGATGGGATTTGAGATCGAGGCCAGCCACCACGAGGTGGCCGCGGGCCAGCACGAGATCGACTTCAAGTACGCCGACGCGCTGACCGCCGCCGACAACATCATGACCTTCAAGCTGGCGGTCAAGACCCTGGCCCAGAAGAACGGCCTGCACGCCACCTTCATGCCGAAGCCCGTGTTCGGCATCAACGGCTCCGGCATGCACACCAATATGAGCCTGTTCAAGGACGGCAAGAACGTGTTCGCCGACACCTCCGACGCCCTGGGCCTGAGCAAGGAGGCGTACAGCTTCATCGCCGGGCTGCTCGCCCACGTGCGCGGCATGGCGGCGGTGACCAACCCGCTGGTGAACAGCTACAAGCGCCTGGTGCCCGGCTACGAGGCCCCCTGCTACCTGGCCTGGTCGGCCAGCAACCGCTCGGCGCTCATCCGCATCCCCGCGGCCCGGGGACAGTCCACCCGCGTGGAGCTGCGCTGCCCCGACCCGTCCTGCAACCCCTACCTGAGCCTGGCGGTGTGTCTGGCCGCGGGCCTGGACGGCATCGAGAAGGGGCTGACCCCGCCCGCGGAGATCACCGAGAACATCTTCGCCATGGACGCCGCCACCCGCGCCGAGAAGGGCATCGCCTCCCTGCCGGGGACGCTCAAGGAGGCTGTCGAGTGCCTGAAGGCCGACCCGGTCATCCGCGACGCGCTGGGCGAGCACGTGCTGTCCCAGTACGTCGAGGGCAAGGAAAAGGAATGGGACGCCTACCGCACGCACGTCAGCGCGTGGGAGATCGAGCGGTACATAGTTATGTACTAATTGAGAATCATCGTCGGAAGGGAGGCGCATTCTGTGGCGAGGATTGTCATCGTAAGCACATCTGAGGCCAGCCGCGCCCAGCTATCGCGCCTCCTTTCGGCCTCCGGCTTCGGCGTCTTTCGGGTGTGCGCCTCGGCGGGGGAGCTGCGCCGGGCGCTGACCACCTGCGAGGACGGCGTGGTCATCCAG
>JAFUWR010000218.1 GCA_017471125.1 Clostridia bacterium
GCCATGCAGTCCGCGAGGGTGGTCTGCCTGAGCTGCTGCTCCGCCTTCTCCTCGATCTCGCGAAAGGTTTCCGTCAGCACCGGACGGATATGCCGTCCGACGATACATGCGTCGTTGGGATTCTGGTGCAGGTCGAATACGTGGACCTCGTCCGATCCATTGATGGCCTGATAAATCGTATACAGGGAGAGCGCCTCCGGGGGGATCAACAGCGAAAAGCCGTGAATCCCCTGGCGGCTGTCGAGGATGCCCCGCTTCTTCAACAAGCCCGTGACCTTGCGGATGTAGCTCGGGTTGCTGCCGACGCTGTTGGCGATCATCTCCGAGGTCAGGGGCTGCTCCGACCCCGCGATCAGGATCAGTATGTGGATGGCGGATGAAAACCGTGTGTCCATCATGCCCTCCTGAAGGTGACGATATAATGCGTGTTCTCCGGCGCGGGGATGCCCGGATCGGAGAAGCCGTAGGTGCCCTTGACGCCTTCCTCTTCCAGAGTCATGTCGAAGTGCGCCAGCGCGATGCCCACATCCACCTTCTGGATGTCCCCCAAGGGGCTGTCCTTCATGCTCTTGGCCTCATAGAAGTGGACGCTGTCGCCGTCCACCACGGCGCGCCAGGGCTGAGCATTGCCGGCAGACGGCGCCCAGCGCGCCATCTCCAGCGCCTTCGCATAGGGATCTGCCTGCGGAAGCGGTTGACTAAAATCACCCTCAAAGAAAAGCTGGTCAAAGGGCTTGCGGTCGTCCGCCTTCAGGCCCTTCCGCATCAGGCTCTCCCGGATCGACTTCTTTTCCGCGGGATAGCCGACGGGGCTTGCCACGGGCATGACCTCCCCGTCCTTCAACGCCATCGCCTTTTCAAAAGCGGCGCGGCTCAGGGACGCGGCCAACATCACGGTCCCGATCCCGCGGGACTGCGCATACAGACAGACCTTCTCGAAGCTGTACCCATAGGCGATCTCAAAGTTCGGGACCTTCCCGACCTTTGCCGCAAGGTACCCCAACAGATAACGCCACCATGGAGGCCATTAACGGGTGGATCAAGGCGGAGCTGTTTACCGATTTCCATGTGACCGGTGAGCGGGACGTCTCTGCCGAAGTGGATGAGTGCATCGCTTTCTTCAATGAACAGCGGCCGGCGTACTCATTGAACTATCTTACGCCCCGGCAGTACCGGGAACGTTACGGACCAACGGCGAATTGCTGAAAGATTCTGAGCCAGAGGAATCTTCCCCCCCAGCTGCCGCCTGCACAGCCACCGCCGGAGGCGGCTTGTCCTTGACAGGTTCTTGAGAAACGATATACTGGCATGCCCGACGGCTATACTGAACTGAGTTTGCTGATGAGTTCCTCGCCGTCGGTACTCTTCCCTAATCGTTTCTCAAGGTCCTGTCAAGGATGGCGTCGATTGGAGTGATTCCCCATCTTATCCCCACCAATATTTAACGCACCTCGGTGTCCAGTATTTGTTGACTAGTACACAGAGCCGTCAGGATTTGAACCTCCTTCATCAATTATTTAAATCATAATAGTGCCTCCCCAAAATCACTTATCGGAGTTTTTCGACAAATATATCTAACTGTGACGACCGTGACAACCGTGACAACCTATACGATACCTCTGTAAGCTGGCACGGTTGTCTCTATCATGGCCGTTTATCGGCCATGCTGTGAGCGGAGCGAACCAATAAGGAGTACCTGCTTGCAGGCGCGACTTTCGAGGGTATGGGGAGCGAAATCCCCATCAAGATTGCCACTTGAACAGATTGCGAACGCAATTTGTTTAACGTGGCGTATCTTGCCCTGGGCGGGAAAACGTCCAGCAAGATGTCGCGCAGGAAATTGCCCACGGGGCAAATTTTGTCTTGCGCGGAGAATCTTGCTCTGGACAAAACCGCCCAGCAAGTTTCCGCAAACAAAACGCCGTGGAGCAATTTTTGTTTTACGCGGAGAAACTTGCTTTCGCAAAACGGAAGGTTGTCACGCTATACAGGCCTTCAGATAGCAATAAAGCCCTCCTTGAAGAGCCCGGAAAAACGTGACAACCATCTGCTTTATCCCATTTCCCGGTATAAACCCGTCCTATTTCCTGTCAGGCAGATAGTATTAAAAGTGATACTACAGAAGTACTACTCAGGGATGACTGTGATACTACTGTGGCTGGCCTACATGAACGGGTAGTACTACTCATATAGAGATTCGTACTAAAATCAGTATCAGATTGATACTATATGCACGCAAGGTTTTCCACATGAATCAGCCCTTCGGCTTCCCTGTGTCGGGCGTATTCCACCAGCTTCCGTGTGTTGCCAATCCTGCCGGCATCGTAGGCGATCAGGTAATCGCTGTGGCGGACCATGTATTGATTCGCTCGGACAATGGCAACCCTTCTTGGAGTATGCTCCAGCCCATCGGGATAAAGGGAACCGTCAAAGCCACTTGGCAGTTCTAAGGGTTTGATAGGATCATAATATGGCAGCAGGAGCGTCAGCCTGATCTCAGGATGGCGCTTTTTTGCTTCCCCGACCGTCTGCGCCGCAAGGGTGTCAAAGCTGTCGTATCGCCCGACGACGAATTCAGTTACGCTGTATGCGGTGATATGCCGCTCAACCGTTTCCCGTAGTTTGGGAAGGATTGAAGCCGGTGCGTCTCTATGTCCGATGAAAAAACATATACTCATACACTATATCCTCTCTTAGTATAATATCGCGTATTGTTGATATTAGTCAACATTACGCGATTATATTATTCGCCTGTTGAGGATATAATTTAACAAAACGGTATGTGAGGTGAGCGGATGTCAAAAAATGAACAAGGCTTACTTGAAGTAGGCCAGCGCATTATTGAGCGCCGCAAGAGCCTGGGCCTCACACAGGAAGCATTGGCTGAAAAAGCTGATGTGACCACACAGTTTGTTTCATACGCTGAATCTGGCAAACGAGCTATGCGTCCGGAGAATCTGCTCAAGCTATCTGTCGCTTTGGGCGTGAGTGCGGATTACTTGCTTACTGGCGAAATCATTGATAAAGACCTGCTTATACTTTCAGAAAAGCTCCGTTCTCTGACGCCATCACAGCTACGGATTGTTGAAGAAATCATAGATAATTGCATTTCCCTTGTGAACTGCTGACGCTTTAATATTTCGTCCAAAGCACTTGACAATTCCCTCTCGGCTCTGTATAATCGCTTTACCACGCTAAAGCGCACAGTTAAAGGAGGGAAATGTCATGGAAATCACCTACACCCGCAAAGGCGACTATCTCTACCCCAATCTCGCACTCGACCCGGCAGACCAGGTGGATGTCGGAAAGTACGGACGGATGCGGCGACGCTACCTGCGGGAGCATCGCAAGCCCTTGTACTGGAGCCTGTATGTAGAGGGCACCCTGACGAAACACTTGTTGGAGATCAATGATTCCGCCCAAGTACAGGTGGATCTGACCGTCAAACAGCTGCTCAAGCAGCATCCTGCGCCAGACAGAGATGTGGACTTTCTCGCTTATGTCGGCCACATGAACAACCTGACCACCATGGCTGAAGAAGCCGTACTCCGCGATCTGATATACGCCTGATACGAAAAAAGAACGAACCGGGGACGATGCCGCAACATCGCCCCCGGCGTTTGGTTAGAATCCGCTCATAAAGTCATCCGCGCTGCTCCAGCCCTCCTCCGGCTCATCCTCTGCAAGCGGTTCCGACTGTGCGGCTGCCGTCGCTGGAATCGAGGCGACAGGAATCGTCTGAAACAGCCTCATCAACATCGCCATGCTCCCTATAGGCGAATCCTCGATTGCCTTATGAATCGTCTCCTCGATCCTTCGCAGGAAAGCCTCTTCCTTCGTCCGTTCAGGATCATCTTCAACGACAATCTGCTCATCCTGCCTGCCGCCGCATTGATTTACCGCCGTGATGACCGCCTGCGTGTAGGAGCCGTACCGGTCCCGGCCTTCGCCTTGCAGGTACTCCAGCGCCTGACGATCCTCCTCCCTATCCAAGTTGAAGCGGATCGTCGTCACAAAAGTGTTGCTCACGCCTGTCCACCCGCTTTGAGCTTTTGCAGAGTATCCACGATGATAAGCCGCGTATCAGGATGATCTTCCACGAAGCCTTCCAGCAGGTCGATCAGGCCGTCTCCGAGGCTCGACGCTTCGATACCGAAGTACAGATTCTTCGCCGTCTCCACGCCGAACATCTTGTAGAGCCGCTTTTGGAGCCGACCAAAATCGTCCTCCAACGCGAGATATAACACGGAACCTCGCTGCACTGGGAAGCCCCACATATCGGTTCCTGTGCTGACGTGATACGCCAGCTGCGCCATGAGGAAGCTCTTGCCCAGCTTCGACGCTCCAGCCAGGATATACGTCCCGGGATACAGCAAGCCGCCGATGATCGGCAGCCTGCTGGTGTACACCTGGCCGGACAGATCGGTCATGGATACGGTTTTCAGCTTGGATTTCTCTCCTTTGCCTGAATTAACGGTTTGGGTATTGACATCGCCAGCGCCATCGGCTATACTGGCATTGTGATTGGTGAGTGGCTGCTCTCCCTCTGCTGCAACAGACGGATTCAGAGCAGTCCTTTCCTTTTCATGGATCATCTGATTCCGCCTTCATGTGATTCATAATGGTAATGATTTGTTCTACTCTATCGAGCAGTTCGTCGTCGAAAAAGAATTTTTCGCTGATTCGCTGGAGTTCCTCGTGGACGGCCTCCATCTGAATCCGCAGTCCTTTGTAGACACGGGGATTGCCCCGCACGACAACCTCCCGCTGCAACTGGTTTGCCTCCTCAGGCGACATCCGAAACGCAACCGTCTTGCTCCGCCACCGATTGTGATTGTCCATCGTTTTCGCCGTCATGGTCAAAAACCTCCTTCCGCGCGCTTCATTTCCAGCCGCTGCACCATGTCCTTCTGCCGGGTCGGGAACAAATGCGCGTACCGATAGGTGATGTCGATACTCTCATGTCCGACACGCTCAGCAATCGCCATTGCCGAGAAGCCCATGTCGATCAGCAGGCTGATGTGGCTGTGGCGCAGATTGTGGATACGAATCCGGTTCACGCCCGCCGCCTTCGTACCACGGTCCGTCTCATGATATCTCTTGGACATATCGAAGATGGCGCTACAACTATCCCGCCAGCCAGGCCGCTTTGGAGCAGACGGCCCGCGACAAGCGGCGCAAGGAGAGATCAGCCAATTTTGACGAATAAACATCCCACAAACCTCCTGAACATACAAAAAGTCCTCTGGAAAACATCTTGTCGTTTTCCAGAGGACAACTTTGATACATCCGCTTTGCAGGGGTTTTTGTCCCGGAGAAAATGATTTTCCAAAAAAAGGGCAATTTCTTTTTCCATTTGTCCTCGTTTTTCAAGTCCAATTTTCACCCCTCTATACTCCATTTCCAGACTCTATTTCCCTCCCCCTTCCCCCTGCAACCCCTAACCCCCTCCCGGTTCCCGATTTGGGAATCCTCGTGGATACACCGTGGGAATCGTCGTGGTTCCCAGCGTGGTTCTATCGTGGTTCCCGACGTTGTTCCCGATACTGTTCCCAGCCGCTGTTCCCTGCTGCTGTTCCCTCTTCATGAACCCACTTCCTATGGGCTGGAAGCCCTGATATCACGGCATTTTGAGACTGTATGAAGTGGTCTATGAGTGGGACTGAGAAGGTATCGGTATGGGTATCTGCGATGATGCTGTTACTGCTCCCGAACAGGGTTCCCGGGATGTTTCCTAAATTGCTCCCGCATGGTTTCTGTACGGTTCCCAGGATCTGTTTTTGGGAATAAAAAGGCTCCGGAAGCGGTGCCTGAGCACGGTTCCCGGAGCTGGTTTCATGTTCGGATTTCAAGAGGTCAAAGGGAAAACTTTTTTGCCCCTAAAAGGGAAATCGAGGTTGCCCCTTGACAGTTTTCTTACTCCCACTCAATCGTTCCCGGGGGTTTACCCGTGACATCATAGACGACGCGATTGACGCCGGGGACCTCGCCGATGATGCGGCTGGTGGCCTTTTTAAGGACGGGATAGGGGATCTCGGCGGCCTCAACGGTCATGGCGTCGTCGGAGATGACGGCGCGGAGGGCGACGCACCAGCCGTAGGTGCGGTCGTCGCCCATGCAGCCGACGGTGCGGACGCCGGTGAGCACGGCGAAGGACTGCCAGATCTGGTCGGAGAGGCCGGCATTTTTAAGCTCCTCGAGGTAGATGGCGTCGCAGGCGCGGAGGGCGTCCAGCTTCTCGCGGGTGATGTCGCCGATGACGCGCACGGCCAGGCCGGGCCCGGGGAAGGGCTGCCGCCAGACCATGTCGTGGGGGATGCCCAGCCGCTCGCCCACGGCGCGGACCTCGTCCTTGAACAGCATGGACAGGGGCTCGACGATGTGGTCCTTTTTGAACAGGCTGTCCTTGGGCAGGCCGCCCACGTTGTGGTGGCTCTTGATGGTGGCGGAGCCGCCCATGCCGCTCTCGATCTTGTCGGGGTAGATGGTGCCCTGGAGCAGGAAGTCGGCGTCGATCTTGCGGGCTTCTTCTTCAAACACGCGCACGAACAGCTCGCCGATGATCTTGCGCTTGCGCTCGGGCTCGGTGACGCCCTTCAGCGCCTCGAGGAAGCGGTCGGAGGCGTCCACGTGCACCACGTTCAGCCCCAGGTTGTCCCGGTAGGTGCGCATGACGTCCCGGGCCTCGTTCTGCCGCAGCAGGCCGTGGTCCACGAACACGCAGGTGAGCTGGTCCTTGCGGAGCGCCCGCCCGGCGATGGCGCAGGCCACCGAGGAATCCACGCCGCCGGACAGCCCGGCCACCACGCGGCCCTCGCCCACCGTGGCGCGGATGTCGGCCACCATGCGGTCGATCATGTCCTCGGCGCGGTAGCCGCCCGCGCAGCCGCAGATGTCGTAGGCGAAGGCGCGGAGCATCTCCGGCCCCTCGACCGAGTGCTTGACCTCCGGGTGGAACTGCACGCCGTAGATGCCGCGCGCGGCGTCGGAGAACGCCGCCACTGGGCAGTGGTCGGTCCAGGCGTCCACCGAAAAGCCGGCGGGCGGGGCGCTGACCCGGTCGCGGTGGTTCATGAACACCACGGTGTCGCGGCCCACGTTCCTGAACAGGCCGCGGGCCTCGGTGTGGAGGTCCGTGTGGCCGTACTCGCCCACCTCCGCGGAGGCCACCTGCCCGCCGCACAGGGCGTTGATGAGCTGCATGCCGTAGCAGATGCCCAGCACCGGCACGCCTATCTCCAATATCTCATGTCCCAGCCGCGGCGCGCCCTCGGCGTACACGCTGTTCGGCCCGCCGGTCAGGATCACGCCCTTGAGCGCCTCGTCGCGCCATTGTTCCATGGGCGTCGCGTAGTTCAGGATCTCGCAGTAGACCCCCGCCTCGCGCACACGCCGCGCGATGAGCTGGTTGTACTGCCCGCCGAAATCCAGTATGATGAGCTTCTCCCGGATCGCCATGACAAGCCCCCTTTTCTGAATGGATGTTACGCTATAATATTACTACTTGTCGTGGGTCCCTTTCCTCCATCGCGGCGTTAAGATTCGCGATTTATGACACCTTATCGTCTTTATTTTTATTTTTACCCACCCTGCATTGACAGACAGCCGCGGTTGATTTAATATAAGATAAGGTATACACGCGAAGATGGCGACGAATCGCCGATACGGAGGGAATCGAATATGTTCAAAAAAGGGCGCAAGCGCGAGGCGAAAGGCCTTGCGGTCGTCTATTTCATTATCGGTCTGATCATACTGCTCATCATCCTGGCGGTGATCTACTTCGCCCTGGTGGAGCTCGACTACTCCGACCGCATCCGCGACCCGGAGGCGACGATCCGCTCCTACGTGGAGATGACGCCCGACCCCGGCGCGTTCGAGCTGGAGGCCGAGGACTTCGCGCCGGAGGACGACGGCGAGTCCCCGCTGGACGTGGACCTGACCGTGCCCACCGACACGCCGACCCCCAGCCCCACGCCCACTCCGACGCCGACCCCCACGCCCGAGCCCACGCCCACGCCCACCCCGCTGCCGCCCACCATGCTGGCCCAGCCCCGGACCTCCGGGTTCAGCCTGCCGGCCAGCGTCACGCCCAACATGCAGGCGGGCATCACGCGCTGCATCGTCTCCGTGGGCGACAACAACAAGGTCATGTACCTGGCGGGCTACGGCTTCGTCAACGACGCGAGCTTCGACGGCAGCCAGGCCCAGACCTACCTGGTGGTCAGCCAGTCCAAGACCAACCAGCTCATCGCTTACCAGATGACCATGCGGCCCGGCATCTCCGGCGTGACCCACGACGACGCGGTCTGCAAGAACGCCGCCAACTGCGACTTCGAGGTCAGCTTCGACGTGAGCCAGCTCTACACCGAGGACATCTACAACCTGGGCATCGTCATCGGCTACAAGCCCCAGGGCAAGCGCAAGACCACCTACGCCTACTACGCCTTCCCCGGCGACGTGAGCTTCACCGTGCTGGCCGGACAGGTCGTGGAGCCGGTGCAGGTCGAGGGCGGCGCGGCGGTCGAGGATGAGGCCGACGCCGACGATGGCCTCGGCGCGGCAGCCCCCGACGGCGGCATCAACACCGGCTTCGACACCGGGTTCGATACCAGCGAGCCCGAGGACCTGGTCCCCGAGAATACCTTCATCCCCGCCGTCGGCACCCAGGCGCCCACCCTCGAGAACGCCGCCCAGACCGACATCACCGCGCTGCAGGAGCAGATCTACGCGAACCAGATGGGGATCGGATAAGGACATCGTCTTGCGCTGCGCGCAATAAACCAAACGGCCCACCCGCGAGGGGTGGGCCGTTGGCGTGTGACATGCCTGTCAGGCTAATGCTCTATTAGTCGTACAGGTTGATGGCGATGTCGTCATCGTTCATGTTCTCGGCGGTGTACCACTGGCAGCCGGTGTCGATGTCCTCGACGGCCTCGCCGTTGGCAGCCTTGACCATGGTCTCGACCAGGGCCTCGCCCATGGCGAAGGGAGCCTGGGTGATGGCGCCCAGGAAGGTGCCATCGGCGACGGCGGCCTTGATGACCGCGCCGGAGTCGAAGCCAGCGCCGATGACGTCGCCCTCGCCGGTGCCGAGGACCTGCAGGTTCTCGTTGGCGGTGACCATAGCCTCAGCGGAGTGCTGGTTGGAGCCGTACAGGGCCACGATGTCGTCCTTGTTCAGCAGGGCGGCGCAGTCGGTGGCGGACAGCTCAGCGGTGACCTGGGAGGGCACGAGGGTCTCGATGATGATCTTGCCGTCGTCCACGGACTCGACCTTGGCATCGTTGACGTACTTCTCGTTGCCTTCCAGCTTCACGGTATAGCCGTCGGCGGCGGCCAGCTCACCGATCTTGTCGATGAAGCCCAGGCCGCGCTGGGTGACGGACTCGGAAACGGCGTCCTGAGCGGACACGCCGATGCGGACGGAGCCCTCAGCGGCAGCGATGCGGTCCGCGATGGCCGCGTAGACCATCTCAGCGGCCAGAGCGCCGGCATTGTAGTTGTTGGTGGCGCAGTTGGCCAGGATGGCGCCTTCGGGAGCGCCGGGCACGCCGGAGTCGAAGCCGATGATCGGGATGCCCTTGCCCTGAGCGTCCTTGATGGCGTCCAGGCAGGTCTCGGTGGACAGCGCGGCCAGGCCGATGGCCTTGGGCGCGGCGTTGATGGCGGAGTTCAGCTGGGACAGCTGCTCGTCATAGGCGGACTCGTTGGCGGGGCCGACGAAGTTGATCTCGACGCCCAGTTCGGCAGCCTTCTGCTCCGCGCCCTTCAGCACGGCCTGCCAGTACTGGTGCTGGAAGCCCTTGGACACGATCTCGTACTCCGCGGCGAACGCAGCGGTGGCACTCAGGACCAGCATCATAGCCAGAACGATAGCCAAAACTTTCTTCATGGGGATACCTCCTACATTATATATTGCAAGCCCGAGGGCTTTGCATCACCTTTGGGGGGCCGGGATGCCCGCGGCCCATCCATAAACGATTATATCACATGCCGGTCGAAATGTCTACTTTAACCACCAAAAAATATGTATTTTGGCGGAAAAAGCGGTGGGAAGGTTAGGGACGACCTCTCCGTCACGGCTGCGCCGTGCCACCTCCCCTGAAAGGGGAGGCAAGGACTCCCTACGCCGTCTTCTTGTTCTTCAGCACGTCGATGTAGATGGCGACGATGAGGACGATGCCGGTGATGATCTGCTGCCAGTTGGCCTGGAGCCCGACGTAGGGCAGGCCGGTCTTGAGCAGGGACATGACGAACACGCCCAGCAGGGTGCCGATGACGGAGCCCTGGCCGCCGGTCATGGAGGTGCCGCCGATGATGGCGCCGCCGATGGCATCCAGCTCGAGGCCCGCGCCGGTGCCGGGGGCCACGGAGGAGGAGAAGGTGGCGGCGTAGGCGATGCCGGCCAGGCCCGCGAAGAAGCCGGAGATGATGTAGGCCATCATCTGGTACTTCACCACGTTCACGCCGGACAGCCGCGCGGCCTCCTTGTTGGAGCCGATGGCGATGATGTAGCGGCCGACCTTGGTGTGGTTGAGCACCAGGGTCATGATGATGATCGCCAGCAGCACCAGCGCGAAGCCCACCGGGATGATGGTGCCCTTCGGCAGCCCGTCGCCGGTGCCGATGATCTTGAACATGCTGCGGAACCAGCCGCCCACGCCCTTGCGGGAGGGCCAGGACACGGCCATGCCGCCGGTGATGATGGAGCCCAGGCCGCGGGTGATGAGCATGGTGCACAGGGTCGCGATGAAGGGGGGCAGGTTCATGATGGCCACCATCGCGCCGTTCAGCACGCCGAAGCACAGGCCGATGGCGATGGTCACCAGCATGCCGCCCCACACCGGCCAGCCGCACTGCTGCACCAGGTAGCCGCCGGCCAGGGCGTAGCAGATCATGCCCGCGCCCACGGACAGGTCGTTGCCGCCGGAGATCAGGCAGAAGGTGACGCCGATGGCCATGAAGCTGATGTAGTAGGAATAGTCCAGGATCGAGACGACGGTGGCGTACTGGCGGAAGGCGGGACTGAGGATGGAGAACAGCACCGCTTCCAGGATCACCGCGATCACGACCACGATGCGCTGCAGGCCGATGGCTTTGACAATGGGATTGTTGGTAAAGGCGTTTCCGCTCTTGCTCGTCTGCATGTTCCGTCCTCCTTACTTCTTGCGGGCGCTGGAGCGAATGTCCGCGAACACCGCCAGGGCCACGATGATGCCGGTGATGATGTACTGGTAGTCCGGCCGGAAGCCCATGGCCTGGATGCCCACGCGCAGCAGCGAGATGATGAGCACGCCGATGAAGGTGCCGCCGATGGAGGCGACGCCGCCGGCCATGGACGTGCCGCCCATGACGCAGGAGGCGATGGCGTTGTTGTTGAACTCGTCGCCGAGGCCCGGCTGCACCTGGGTGATGACGCCCACGTAGGTGATGGCCGCGATGCCCGCCAGGATGCCGCAGATGACGTAGGCCAGGGCCTCCCACTTGCGGGTGTCCACGCCGGACAGCCGCACCGCCTCGCGGTTGGAGCCGATGCAGAGGATGTAGCGGCCGATCTTGGTCTTGTTCAGGATGATGGAGCAGATGATCGCCACCACCACCAGCAGGATCAGACCGGTGGGGATGCCGTTATAGGTGACCAGGTTCTTGTACCAGCTGTTGGCCTCGCCGCTGGCCGGCCAGTTGGAGTTCTGCACGTGGGTGAACACCGAGCCGACGCCCTTGGCCAGCATCATCGAGGCCATGGACGATATGAAGGACGGCAGGCCCATGTACGCCACCAGGATGCCGTTCAGCACGCCGAACAGGCAACCCACCACGATACACATGATGAGCGCCAGCGCCAGCGGCCAGCCGAAGGTCACCAGCAGGCGGCCGGCGATCAGGCCCGCGCAGACCATCACCGGGCCGATGGAAAAGTCGATGCCGCCGGTGGCGATGACGAAGGTGACGCCCAGGGCCAGGAAGCCCAGGTAGTCCACCATGTTCAGTACGTTCTTGATGTCGCCGCCGCCCAGCATGCGCCCGCTGAACAGCGAGAACAGGAAGTACATGGCGATCAGCACCAGCACCAGTATGATACGGTTGAAGCCCAGCTTTTTCACGATGGGCATGTTCTTGAAGTTCTCCATGTCCTGTCCTCCCCTCAGCGCAGCGTCGCGGCGTGCATGATGTTCTCCTGCGTCGCCTCAGCGATGTCGATCTCGGCGGTCTTGCGGCCCTCGCACATGACCACGATGCGGTCGGACATGCGCAGGATCTCGGTCATCTCGGAGGAGATCATGATGATCGACTTGCCCTCCGCCGCCAGCTCGTTCATCAGGTGGTAGATCTCGGACTTCGCGCCCACGTCGATGCCGCGGGTGGGCTCGTCGAAGATCAGTATGTCGCAGTTGCGGACCAGCCACTTCGCCACGACCACCTTCTGCTGGTTGCCGCCGGAGAGGTTCACCACGAGCTGGTCGACGCCGGGGGTCTTGGTCTGGAGGCGGTCGATGTACTTCTGGGTGACGTCGTTCTCCTTCCGCTTGTCGATGAATATGCCCTTCAGGAAGTCCTTGAGGGACGCCATCGTGGAGTTCTCCGCCACGGTCTTGCCCACGACGATGCCGTAGCGCTTGCGGTCCTCGGACAGGTAGCCGATGCCGTGCCTGACGGCGTCCTGGGGGCTCCTGATCTCCACCTTGGTGCCGTTGACGTAGATGTCGCCGGACTCCTTGGGGTCCGCGCCGAACAGCGCCCGCGCCGTCTCGGTGCGGCCCGCGCCCATCAGGCCGGAGAAGCCCAGGATCTCGCCCTTGCGCAGCTCGAAGGACACGTCCTTGACCATCTTGCCCGCGTTCAGGTGCTCCACCTTCAGCACCACCGGCGCGTCCGGGGCCACCATGGAGTGGGTCTTGGGGTCCTCGTAGATGACGCGGCCCACCATCATGTTGATGATGTCGTCCTTGGTGCAGTTCTCGGTGATGAGGGTGCCCACGTAGCCGCCGTCGCGCATGACGGTGACCCGGTCGGTGATGACCTTGATCTCGTCCATGCGGTGGGAGATGTACACGATGCCCAGCTGCTTGGCGCGCAGGTCGCGGATGATCTTGAACAGCTCCTCGATCTCCGCCTCGGTCAGCGCCGCGGAGGGCTCGTCGAAGATGATGACCTTCGCCTCGTGGCTGATGGCCTTGGCGATCTCGCACATCTGCTGCTTGCCGACGGTCAGGTTGCCCATCTTCTCCGCGGGGTCGATGCTGATGCCCAGCTGGTCGAACAGCTTGCGGGCCTCGTCGTTCATCTTCTGGTCGTCGATGAGCTTGCCCTTCATGAATTCGCGGCCGATGAATATGTTCTGGGCCACCGTCAGGTGGTTCATCATGTTCAGCTCCTGGTGGACGATCACGATGCCCGCCGACTGGGCCTCGCGGGGGTTGTGGAACTCCACCTCGCGGCCCTCGTAGGTGATGGTGCCCGCGTCCTTGGTGTAGATGCCCGTCAGCACCTTCATCAGGGTGGACTTGCCCGCGCCGTTTTCACCCATCAGCGCGTGGACCTCGCCCTTGCGCACCTCCAGATCGACGTGGTCCAGGGCGTGTACGCCCGGGAACGACTTGTCGATGCCCTTCATTGTCAGTATAACGTCTCCCACGCTATTTCCTCCATTTCATTGAACCTTTAGCAGTCGGTGCACTGCACGATCACGCCGTCCTCGTCCCACAGGTCGTGCCAGTCCTTGGCGCCGGGCCACAGGAACACCTGGCCCTTGACCAGTCGGTTGCCCCGCTCCAGGGTGGCGATGGCGGCCATTTCCTCGTCCGTCAGCTTTTCAGTGACGGCGGCGGCCAGGTTCGCCTCGTAGTTGTGGACGGAGAAGGGGATCGGGAGCTGGCCCCGCTGGAGCGCCCACTTGAGGCAGATGATGGCGGGGTGGCAGTCATGGGCCTTGGCGATGGCGACCAATTCGGGCATCTGCATGTCCGCGATGTCCTCGGGCAGTATGTCGCGCTCGGGCCGACGGGGGGAGCCCAGGGGCATGTAGCCGATGGGCAGTATGTCGTGGGCCACCAGGTAGTCGAACAGCGCCTGCTGCTGGAAGCAGGGGTGCAGCTCGGACTCGCAGGCGGCGGGCTTGATGCGCAGCTTCGGCAGCACGGCGTTGAGCTTCGGGATGGTCAGGTTGGAGATGCCGATGTGCTTCACCAGGCCCTCGTCCACCAGCGCCTCGATCTGCTGATAGGTGTCCACGAACTCGGCCACGGAGAAGGGCTTGGAGTCCGGGTTGCGGGAATCCACGTCGCAGAAGGGGGCGTGGTAATTCGGGAAGGGCCAGTGGATGAACAGCATGTCGATGTAGCCGCACTGGAGGTCCGCGATGCTCTTCAAGCAGGACTCCCGCACCCGGCGGTGCATGTCGTTCCAGACCTTGGTCATGATGAAGAGCTCCTCGCGCTTCACCATGCCCTCGTCAAAGGCCGCCTTGAACACCTTGCCGATCTGGTCCTCGTTGCCATAGCAGGCCGCGCAGTCGAACAGGCGATAGCCCGCCCGGATGCCGCCGGCCACCGCGCCCGCCACCTCGTCGGGGGTCACGCGGTCGGAGCCAAAGGTGCCCATGCCCACGCAGGGGATGGTCGAGCCGTCGTTGAGCTTAAAGGACGGTACCGTCCTGGGATCGATCATATCGCATACTCTCCCTTCACATGTGTCTTATGTTACGTTCCTATTATACATGAGCCTGTGTCTGATTTCAAGCGGTTTATCAGGAAAGCGACGCAGACCCGGTCCAGTGTTCGCCGGACCGGGCCGCGGTTATTGTGCTTTAGTCGGGATAGACGACGGCCACCTTGCCGCACTTGCCGGACGCCATCAGCGCGTAGGCCTGGGCCACGTCCTTGAGCTCGAAGCGGTGGGTGATGAGCTTGTCGGGATGGATGCCCCAGCGGACCAGGTGCTCCACCAGCTCCTCCATGCGCCACAGCGAGGTGACCCAGGAGCCGTAGATGCTCTTCTGGCCGTGCATGATGTCCGGGGAGGGGTTGAAGGTCACGTCGTTGCCCTCGCCGACCATCGCCATCTTGCCCCACTCGCGGGTGCAGCGGATCGCCATGGCGCGGGCGCCGTTGTTGGCGGAGCAGTCGATGGCCCGCTCGCAGCCGTAGCCCTTGGTGACCTCCATGATCTGTTCCTGGCACTTCTCGGGATCCATGGAGTTGAACACGTAGTCCGCCAGCCCCAGGTCCTTCGCCAGCTGCATGCGCTCCTCGTTGACGTCGGTGCCGATGGTCATGTCGCAGCCCATCGCCTTCGCCAGCATCAGGGTGGCCAGGCCCACCGGGCCCAGGCCGGTGACCAGCACGCGGTCGTTGCCGGAGATACCGATCTTCATCAGCGCCTCGTACACGGTGCCGAAGCCGCAGGCCACCTGCGCGCCGTCCTCGTAGGTCAGCTCGTCGGGCAGGGCGATCAGGTCCTTCTCGTCGCAGAGGATGTAGGGGGACATGCCGCCGTTGCGCTGCCAGCCGTAGGCCGCGCGGAAGGGGCTCTTGCAGGAGATGTAGTAGCCGCGCCGACAATCGTAGCAGACGCCGCAGCCGGAGATGTGGTACACGATGACCCGGTCGCCCTTCTTGAAGCGCTTGAGGCCCTCGCCCTCGATCTCGATGATGCCGCAGGGCTCGTGGCCGGCGATCATGCCCGGCTGGTAGCCCTCGGGGCCCTTGCCCACGTGGGCGCGGTAGATGCAGCGGATGTCCGAACCGCAGATGGTGGACGCCTTGGTCTTTACCACGACCTGGCCGTAGCCCGGCTTCGGCA